>CBFCXS010000151.1:0-2391 GCA_965602085.1 Candidatus Woesearchaeota archaeon | reverse complement strand
AATCCTAAAGAAGTTAAAGGAATATTAGAAACTGTTTTAGGTGGAAATTTTATTACTGCTCGCGATAAAACTTTAGATTTAATGTTGAAGAAAGGTTTAACTGGTTTAGACATAGTAAAACAAATTCAAAAAGAAATTTGGGGTTTAAATTTAGATGATAAACGTAAGATTGAATTAATTGATAAGTGCGGTGAGATTGAGTTTAGAATGGTTGAAGGTAGTGATGAGTTTGTACAATTAGAAACGCTTTTAGCTAATTTTATGAAAAAATGAGTTGGGTTGAAAAACATAAACCAAAAAGTTTCAATGATATAGTTGGACAAGAAAATTTAGGAAAATTAAGATATTCTATTGTTAATAAAGAAGCAATTATATTATCTGGTGGGACTGGTACTGGAAAAACTTCTGCGGTTTATGCAATTGCAAATGATATAGGTCATGAAGTTGTTGAAGTAAATGCCTCTGACATTAGAAATAAAGAAGGTATTAATAGTGTGATTGGTAATGCTATGAAGCAACAGAGTTTGTTTTCTAAAGGTAAAATAATATTAGTTGATGAGATTGATGGTTTGTCTGGTATGAAAGATAGAGGAGGGGTTCAAGCTTTGAGTGCTTTGTTATCTGATAGTAAGTTTCCTATTGTTATGACTACAAATGATGCTTGGAGTGATAAATTGAGAAGTATTCGCAAGAAGTGTTCCTTAATTGAGTTTAAAGAGTTGAAAGAGTTTGATATAGTTAAAGTTTTACAGAAGATTTTATCTATTGAAGAAATAAATTATGATTCTCAGATTTTGAAAGAAATTGCTATGAATTCTGGTGGTGATTTGCGTGGTGCAATAAATGATTTGCAGGTTCTTAGTGCTGGTAGCAAGATGTTAGACAAGATTGAAGGTGTTTCTTTGCGTGAAAAGAAAAAAATTATATTTGAAGTTTTGGAGAAGGTTTTTAGAAGTCAAAGTATTTTGAATGTTTTAGGTTGTTTACGCGAGACTGATGTTAATTTAGATGAATTTTTTCTTTGGTTAGATGAAAATTTACCTAAAGAATTTTTTGGGAATGATTTGGTTAGTGCTTATGAGAAATTGTCTCGCTCTGATGTTTTCAATGGTAGGATTCGTAAGCAGAGATGGAGATTACTTGTTTATAGAGATAACTTAATGACCTGTGGTGTGAATGCTTCTAAAAGTTCTGTTAGTAATAGATTTGTTGGATATAAAAGAAGTGGCAGACTTTTGAAAATTTGGTGGGCTAATCGTAAAAATAGTTGCAAGAAGAGTATAATTGAGAAGATGAGCTGTCATGTTTCTAAGAAAAAGTTTTCTAAAGAGGTTTTACCTTACATGAAAATTATTTGTAGGAATTCTGGTAATGATTTTGGTTTGGAGAATGAAGAAGTTGAATGGTTAAAAGGTTAATTAATCTATGTTCTGTAAAATATATATTGTGTTAAATAGTCAACTCGCCAGACACCCGCGCAGGGTTTATAAAGGGGTTTTTCTTAATTTAAATTAAGTTGAGAAAGTTTCATATCAATGAATTTCCGACGGATAGAACCTTTATCCTTCTAAATAAAGAGTTTCATAAAGAGATATTTGATTATATTGAGATAAACTATGAATTTGAAGAATTAAACAATAAATTTTTCCATAATAAACTAAATTGGAATACTTTTAAAAGATGGAAATATAGGACTAAAAAACCAGGAAATAAGATTCCACAATTTATTCCTTTATGGTTTATAACTAAAATCCCAAAAATATCTCAAGATTATCATTCTATAGAACAAATTGAAGCAAATATCCCAGCATATAAAGGACCAAGTAGCAGTTCTATTATATGGAACCCAAAATTACCTTTAGTAGAAGATAGAAGAATATTAAAAATATTAGCACACATTTTAGGAGATGGTCATGCTGGTGGGGGGTTTGGAAGTGGTTTACCAAAAGGTAAAACACATTCTGAATATAGAAATTATAATAATGGTTTATTGGACCAATTTGTTAAAGATATACAAGTTTTTGGAGGAGTTCATACTACTACAAGTTATAGTCATCACCATGTTATGTTTCCAAATTTAATAAGTTATTTTTTAGAATATTTTTATAAAATTAAAACTAACACTTTTGATTCAAAAATTCCAGATTATTTGTATAATTTAGATAAAGAAGTTGTAGCTGGATTTGTAAGAGCCTTTGCTGATGATGAAGCACATGTATATGATAGTAATATAGAATTTTATTCTTCTAATAAATGTTTAATAAAAGGTTTAATTAATTTGTAATTATCTTACCAAATCTCAAACTTTTCATCAAGTTTACCCTTGTAAACGATAAGATAAGGGATTAAGAGATCTAAAGCACTCTGCCAAGCATTTATTATAGGGACTCC
>CBFCXS010000150.1:0-2407 GCA_965602085.1 Candidatus Woesearchaeota archaeon | reverse complement strand
GATAGAATCTATTTTATAGAACAGATACCTATGCAGGAAATGGATAAGATTAGAGACAAAGTTGATGAGATGGGGTTCGGATGGAAATTGGAACATAAATCTAAGTGTACTCATTGTCAATATGAAGTGAGAGATCAGATACCAATTCAGAACCATTTTTTTGGATAATTAAATTGTGGGGTTCTTTTAAAGGACTCATAGAAGAACAATATCTTCTAACTAGAAAATGTAATATATCAATTTCGGATAGTAACTCAATGGCAGATTTCGAAAGACAGATATTTGTCAGTCTTGCTATAAAGGAAATTGAAGAAGAAAAGAAAGCTATGAGTAAAGCAGGAAAAACCTAATGGCAGATGATCTAAAACAACTTAATAAAACCGTAACTGAAGCAGTAAGCATTCTAAAGATTTATGTGGGTAATTCTGCTCAAGTCAAAAACATGAATGAGAAACAACGTGAAGCTATTAATAAATGGTTTGATGTTGGAGAGAAAGCAGAAGAAAATATAAAGAAACAAAGAGCTTTTACTGAAAGAGAAAGAGATGAGAATGGTAAATTCTTAAAGAAAAGAGAAGCTATGGCATTTAGTTTCCTTGGTATCGCTAGCTCCATAGGTGGCATATTTAAAGGTATGGCAAAAGGAGTAGGTACAGCAATGGGAAATATGGCAAAGGGAATAACTTCTCATTTATCTAACTTCTTTTCTGTAGTGAAAGGTCATGTCCTTGGTCTGTTTGGTGAAGAATCAGAATGGTTTGATATATTAGGTTCTATAAAGAATTCAATTAGTGGATTATTCGGATGGTTTACAAGAGGATTCGTTCTTCTTTTCAGACGTACACCTAAATGGGCAAGTAAGATGCTTGATCAACTTGAAGAAATGTTTGATTTTCAAGTTAAACAAGCTAAAAAGTCATTGCTTGTAGGAGAAGGTAAGAAAAAGAAGATGGGGGGTTGGGCTATATTAGGTAGTCTGATTCTTGTAGGTGCCGCTTTATTAGCAGGATGGTTTAGGTCTAAGATAATGGCGATTGAGGGAATATTCAAGTTTCTTAGATTAGATAGAATACTAAAAGGATTAAAATCAAGATTTCCTGCAATTACTAAAGGATTGAAAATATTCAAAACTAAATTCTTAGTGCCTTTCGTTAATATCCTAAAGAAAATTCCCGGTTTATCAAAGCTATTAGGTGCCTTGAAATTTGGATTCAAAATTCTAGGTTGGCCCTTAATGATAATATTAGGAATAATAGACTTTATTCAAGGATGGAGAGCAACAAATGGAGATTGGCAGGATAAACTAATAGGTGGTTTAAAACAAGTCCTACATGGTCTATTAGACTTCCCTCTTGAGATTTTAGGATGGGCATGGGATTGGCTAATGAACCAATTCGGTATTGAATCATCAGGTACAGGAGATAAGCTAAAAAAATGGGCCGATACCATATTTGAGCTTATATTAGAATTTGGGCCTTTCGGTGTTATATCAGATATCATAAAAGGGTTCACAAGTGATGAAGGATTTACAGGAGTCTTCCAAAGAAAGATGGATAAATTTCAAGGGATATTCTTGACAATAATAGATTTTGTTATAGATATATGGAATGGATTTCTACAATGGGCCGCTGAAAAAGCTTCATGGATACCCGGTGCTTCAGGTCTAATTGAAAAAATGCAATTAGATAGACCCGAAAGAAGTCCTAAAGCATTAGAACAAGATGCCGCTAAATATTATACAGATCATGAAGCAAAGAAACTTGGTATGCAAAAAGATCAAGCTGATGAAGTTACTGAAGCTGTAAATGAAGGCACACAAGCAACTAAGGATGCCGCAAGAAGAACAGAAGGTGCCGCTACTGCTATCATCAACAGTCAAAATAATCAAGGTGGTGGTGGTGGGTCTGAAGCACCTAGAGAGCAAATCCCTGATGAGGTAGATAATTGGGGTATGACCATGTTCAACTATGGTGGGGGAATGAGTTAATGGTACTAAGAGGAAATAAAACAACTAGAATTCAAAGACCACTTGGATTAAGTCCGTGGGCTAAAGATGTTGAGAATAAGAAAGTAGGTAATGTTTGGATAAAGATGAAACCTAAAAAGATATTAGATCAATTCTCTAAAGCTCAAGGTGATATAGCTACAGAAGAACTAAGTGAAGAATTCGTATTCCTTGCCCCATTAAGTTTGAATGAAAATATTGTCCATCATTGGGAAGCATATGAATCTATTGCTTCAAGGTTAGCTCAAAAAGTAAGATCAGCGGTAAAGCTAGGTGCTGAAGTATCTGCTCAATTGGGAATATTCGGTAAATCAGCCGATATTGCAGATGAGTTCAAGAACATATTTCAGAATAAAGGAAGTAGTACAGGAACAGCTATAGAAAATACAGTATTTAAAACTT
>CBFCXS010000149.1:0-2433 GCA_965602085.1 Candidatus Woesearchaeota archaeon | reverse complement strand
AATTTTTATGGGAACTTGTAGAAACTGAATGTTTGAAACATGATTATAAAGATTTAGAAGCTGATGGAGAAAAAAAAGAAGAACCGAAAGAGGAAAAAGAAGAACCGAAAGAGGAAAAAGAAGAACCGAAAGAGGAAAAAGAGGAAAAAGAGGATGTTCCTTGGGATACGGGTAAAAAAGAGGAAAAGAAAGAGGAAAAGAAAGAGGTAAAGAAGGAAAAGAAAGAGGAAAAACCAAATAATGATGAAATACTTGATGATGATTTGCTTGCAGAATTAGATGCAATGTAAAGGGAGAAGTATTTAGTTTGCCTAATATAAGGAAAATGCTTCGTTCTGAAGCTGAAACTATCTTAAAAAATAAGCAGGTAGGAAGAAGAAATGATTGTACGGATATTTTGATATCAGCAAGATTTGGGGAAGATCATGTTCATCATATTTTGCCGAATCAAGCTGTAACAGATCAAATTGTAGAAGACCTATTAGCTTATACTTCAGAAAATTTTAACAAAACCTTAACTCCATCAGCAGAAAAGGAAGTTATAATAACAGAAGAAAAAAAAGCACCTATTGAAGTTATTTTTCATAATAGACAAGCTTTTGGTGATGTTCTAATGTTGACTTCAGGGGTAAGGGATTTTAAAAGTACTTACCCGAATACAAGAGTTGGTGTTCATACTACTGCTATGCATATTTGGGATAATAACCCACATATTGATCATAGCTTTAGAATGGGGTCTCTTGAAGCTAATAAAGCTACTGTTAAGGTTGGGCCTGGGTTTCTCACAAATAAGTCTAATTTGTGGGATTATCATATGGCTAATTCTTTCAGACTAGATATACAAAATAAGATGGGTCTAAAGATTAATCAAGGAGCAATCAAACCTGATATATGGTTGACTGAAGAAGAATATAACAGAAAACCTATTCTTGATGGAGCATATTGGGTATTCATTTATGGTGGGGAACCCGGTTGGCCTAGTAAACAGTATCATAGATGGCAAGAAGTAATTAACATCCTCAAAGATGATATTCAGTTTGTTCAATTGGGTGTAAAATCTCATCCATATCCGATATTAGATAATGTTCTAAATTATGTTGGTAAGACGGAAGATAGGAATACAGGGATTAGAGACCTTTTCAATATCTTTCTCCATGCACAAGGTTCAATGGGTCTTGTGTCAATGCATATGCATTTGAGTGCTGCATTTAATAATCCATGTGTTACAGTAGCAGGGGCAAGAGAACCTGCATGGTTTACTCAATATTTTGGACACCAATATATTCAAACAAATGGGTTTTTTGATTGTTCAGAAACTAAATCATGTTGGGCATGTAAGCTTGAGGGATGTAGAAATCTTGTACAAGATTCAAGAATACAGGTAGGACATAACACAAAACAAGTTCCAAAATGTGTTTCTATCATAGAACCTGAACAAATTGCTGATTCAGTTAGAATGTATTACAAGGGTGGAAGACTTGAGTATGGAAAGAAAGTACCTAATACATTTTTTAAAAATGTTGTAAGAGAAAAAAAGATATTTAGTATTCCTGAACCTGAAAAAGTTGATAATGAGTTATTAGAAAAGTTTGGGTTTAAATGGGGTGGGGGTAGTATTACTGATAGAGATTGGTTATTTTTGCTTGATATTTTTAAAACTTATAATGTCAAAACAATTTTGGAATTTGGTTGTGGTCTCTCAAGTTTACTTTTTGCAACTAAAGTTGATAAAATTGTTACTTTCGAAACTCAGCCCGGATGGATTAAAAAAATCAAAAGTATGTGTGAAGGAGATAAGAATCATATCTTTCAATGGGATGGGAAAGCAATTGATATTAATGTTGAAGAATTTAAAGATACTAAGTTTGATTTTGCTTTTGTTGATGGGCCAGCAGGTGGGCAAAGCAGGGAGTGGTCAACAAAATATGCTTCTGAACTTGCTGATCTTATAGTTATTCATGATGCTGGAAGGCAATGGGAAAGAAAATGGCAAGAGAAATATCTTTCAAAAGATTTTGAAATGGTATCTAAAGGTGGGCATCGTTGTCATTTTTGGGCAAAGACAGCAATACATAAAGCTCAACAGAAAAAAGAAAAAGTTGAAAGACAAGTAATAATTGAAAATGATGATAGAAAATCTTTCAGAATGATTACTACTTGTCGTGGTTTTGGTGGTTCGGAAAGATCATCTTTGTTTATAATGCGAGACATGTTGAATAGAGGTTATAGAGTTGAGTTAATTCCTACAGGCAATATTTCAGGGGAATATCAAAAGAATATACCACAAAATGTTATTATAAGACCTTGGAATGATATGAAAGAACCTGTTGATTTAATTACTTTTTATTGTAGTGATACTATCTGGAATTATAAAAAACCTCAATATTTAGAAGTAATGGATATTTCCAATGAAAAAAACTTACTTGAAACACA
>CBFCXS010000148.1:0-2433 GCA_965602085.1 Candidatus Woesearchaeota archaeon | reverse complement strand
AAGCTGAAAAGATTTGTAAAAAATTTAAAATTAAAAAATTAAAAGTTATATCTGGGATAGGTGTGAGAATGTACTACAAAAAACTAAAATACAGATTAGAAGGTCCATATATGATTAAGTATTTATAAATTATTTAATTTCCATATTTGTTTAAGAAAATTTAATTTTTTGTTATTTATATAATAAAGTTTTATATTTTTATTAAACTTACTCAATAAAATCCTATTTTTAATAAATTTATTAAGAAATTTATGAGCAGAGATATACTTTTTTAGATTGAACTCTTTTTGCCAATCTTTTGCTATGAAAGTTTTATTATGAAACTTTTTAAGTTTAATTAAGCCCTTAGTAACTTGATGCTTTTTTAATCCTTTAATAAATCTATCTTGTTTAGAAATGCTATTTATCTGGGGTATATTAAATATATTATATATAAATAATCTATAAAAAGAATCCCATCCATTGATGATAATGTCATATTTCCCTTCATGATAATTTAATTTTAATTTTTTTAATAATTTTTTAATAAATAGTCTTTCTTTAATATCTGTACTACCAATAGATACTTGTTTTATTGCTTTTTTAGTATAAACTGAACCTTCACATGCTAAAAGTCCTCTCAAATAAACTATAGAATATAATTTATGAGATAAAACCTGTTTTTTGGATTTGTTAATTAAACTTAATATAAAAGACCTTAAAACAGTATTTGCTATTCTTATTTTTAATACACCTCTATTCCTAATTAATCTACTTCCTGAAAATGGCCGCTTTATAACTGTAATATTAGAATTTTTGATATAAAATACATTATTTTTCCAAAAATCAATTAATTTATCTTTATCACAATTCTTCCCATTAAACTCAATATTGGCGCTATATTTAAAATTTTTTAGAAAAGAATTTATCCATATAAAAAATAAGTTAATTATTGCTGGTTCAGAATTTGAAATTGATATATCTTGGTTGTATTTTCCTTTCATACTGCCTTCTGAAGTATATATAGATAGACCAATAAAGAATAAATCATTCAACTCTATATATCTTTTAAGTTTAATTATTGATTTTTTCCAACAAGCCTCTGACCAAAGCTCTATTTCATTCTTCTTTATTTTAGCAAAAAGAGGCAATTTTTTTCTTGATCTTATAGACTTTAAAGTTGTTTGTGGGAGTATTGTAGCTAAATCTAAATACTTTTTATTATTCCTCTTAATTACTCTGATTTTATTTTGTTTTACTAGTAAATTAATTTTATTGGGGTTCTTCCAAGGAGGATTAAATTTGACTGCATGATTAAAGATTTCTTCAATATTTTGAGAATTAATAATACATAATTCCTTCAAAATATTAATTGGGATTAATATATCCCATCCATATTTATGCTTCCCTTTAAGCCATTCTTTAATATTTTCTCTAGTCACTCTTCTATCTAATTTAGAATCAAGATGTTTTGCTAATGCTGTTTGTGTTTTAAATTTTAAAATAGCCTTACTAATAAAATTCCCTCTAAATTTTTCATTAAGTAGTATAGAATACATCTCTCTTTTCATTCTATAAATAAAGATTTCACTTCTTATATTAATTATGGTATTGTAGTATATATGAAATTATAAGAAGTTAGGATATAAGTTCGATGGAACTTATATGTCAAAAATAGGTAAATTTATATAATTTATTTTAAATAATTAAAAACATGTTAAGAGTTATTTTTGATACGAATATTTATGGAAAACTATTAAAAGAAAAAGAGATTAGTAATATAAGGAATAAAAGATTCTAAATTTAAAATTTATGGTTTTAAACTTATTAGAAGAGAATTAAGAGATACTCCTAAAAATGAAAAATTAGGAAAATTAAATAAGAGAAATTTTTTATTAAGTTTATATGATGAACTGACAAAAGGCAGATATCTTGAAGATTCTATACAAATACATAAAATTGCTTTACAATTTTATAATGCTTATAGAAGATTTGGAGGTATAAGAAATTGGAAAAAAACTAATATAGATGTAGATTTTACAATTGTGGCATGTGCAAGTTTCTATAAATTAGATATTGTGGTATCTGATGATTCAAAGACAATGTTAAATAAGACTGCAATTAAAGCTTATAAGCATATAACTTTAAAAAAAGGGTTAAAATATCCTAATTTTTGGAAATATTTTGATTTGAAAACTAAATATAATTTTTAATTAGTTGTAACTTTAATAAACTTATTTATTTCTTTTATCCATTCAGGGTCTTTTTGGGCTTCTTTTATAGCCCTAATTAACTCAGTTCCTTTTAATTTATAACTTCTTTTCTTTTTCATTTTTGTGGAGTTTCAATGATTCCTTTATAGTTTAAAAGCTTTTTCATTCTAAATCTTTAATCTTGATGATGGTTGAATTGGAGGAGGTCCAAATTGTTTTGCTGTTTGACCAATTACTTTTC
>CBFCXS010000147.1:0-2449 GCA_965602085.1 Candidatus Woesearchaeota archaeon | reverse complement strand
CAGTACTCTAACCAGGCTGAGCTACAGGCCCAACAAGTATTAAACTTGAAAATTTCTATTTAAACATTTCCCTCCCAAAATAATGGCTTTCATTCTGTTACCACTCCGATTTGGAGACATAACGAAAGGTTTATATATCACCCTCACTACAGTAACTATATCAAATTAAGTGAGGGACTAAAATGCAAGAGGCAAAATGTAAAAATTGTGGAGTTATATTCACCTTTAAGGGAAACTTCCCTACAGGAATGCAATGTAACTGCGACTCAGATCAATTCGAAATCAAAAATCAATAAATAATAATCACCTCTGTTTTCCCCAGGAGAAAGGCGCTTTTCAATTACTCTTTGTTTCTGAAAGGCACTTCCTCCCAGGGTTCATTATTCTTAAAAAATGAAAAAATTACAAGCTCATTCATTATAAAAAGGTGGGCTTGAATTAAATTATCAAAAACAGAAGAATTCTTATAACAAGTAAGCAATAAAATACCCAGCAATACAACCTGCACTCAAATAAGGCATAGCAGGATAATACCTATCTTTCTTTCCCTTTACCAATAATAAAAACAAAGCTAGTGCAACAAACAAAGGAATCACCAAAGCACTTAACCCCAAGGATTTATAGATAACTACTGTAAACAAAAGTGGAAAACCAATATCACCACCACCCAAAATTGCAGCCTTCTTCTTTCCATAAGGAACCAACAACCCAGCAAAAACTTTCAAACTAGTCTGAAACTTTGCAAGCTTAATCATATGTTTTGTACTCCAGACAGCTATCATATCATAAACACTAATTAAAAAAAGCAAAACCAAAGCAGAAAAAGGAGTAAATATAGGAGCAAAAATTGCAACCAAACCTCCATAGATAAATAACTCTGTTAAATTGTGAACATAAATATCAACTTCTATAACTTTGAACACAGCACCCAACAATGCCAATACCATTGCAAGCTTAACATCAACAAAAGCAGCTAATGAGATAACTAGGGCAAACCAGACCGCTAAGAAGAACCAGGCCTTCCAAATTTTTCTCAATTTAAATCTGGCTAAGAGTAGTATTAAGATAGTCATAAAAATTATAATTGGTAAGATGCTTAGTGAGGCAGCAGTACCTCTAATCTCTGGTCTCTGAATATTTAGTGGGAGTTCTTTGGTTTGATAAACATGATTAATGTAGATACCTATATATTGGGCACCCAAAAAAAGTAAGACTAAGATTAACAAAACTTTGATATTGTGCTTCATTAAGTTAACTTATTATTTTTGTGTATATAAAGTTTAGGTTCTCTGTTAAAAAATTAGTAAAGAAGTAGAGAACTTAGATTATATAAGCAAATTATTTAAACTTTTTAGATTAACTATAATTATGATTAATGGTCATAAGATAGAAATGAAAATAGAGGAAAATGAATTTTTAGATTTAATTCAAGATAAAGAAGATATTAATATTTCAAATCATGCACTTTTTCGTTACAAAAAGGAAGATAAAAAAATATACCAAGATATGGTTGAAGATTTTATTAAAAATAAAAAGCCATTTTTAGTAGGTTTACAGTATAATCAAAAATATGCGGTTTTTTATAAATATGAGAAAAATGATATATTTAAGGTAATAATTGACATCAGACCGAATAGTATAAATATAGTAACATTTTATATAATAGATAGTAAGCAAATACCAAGAATATGAAAGAAGGATATAGACATCTTAAAGGAAAAGGAGAAATGGATTATGATTTTGTAAGTGATATACTCTTTTTTAAGACTGCAGAAAGAAATTATAATAAATCTATAGAGTTAGGTCATATGATAATTGATATTGATAAAGAGGATTTTATTGTTGGAATTCAGATTTTAGAAGCATCCAAATTTCTTCATTTAAGCAAAGCTATGCTTATGAAAATCCCAAATTGGAAGTTTAATGCAAAAGTTACTGATGGTGTAATAGAAATCCAATTAGTCTTCCAAATAGTTGTAAGAAATAAGATTATAGAAAAAAATCCAATAATAGTACAACCAGTTATTGAGCCATTACCTAATTCTGAATTAGTTTGTAAAACAAGGTAACCTTTAAAAACATAAAAACATTAACTTAAATTATGAAAAAACAGATGTTAGACCCTTGGGGTTCAACAGAAATTTCTAACTATGAAAAACTATTCAAACAGTTCGGTCTATCAAGAATGCACTCAAAACTAAAATTAGACCACCACTTATTCAGAAGAAATGTTATCATAGCCCACAGAGAATTTGAAAAAGTCCACAAAAGAATAAAATCAAAGCAACCATTCGTAAACATGACTGGTATTGCATCCTCAGGTCCACTACATTTAGGACACAAAGTAGACATTGACCTTTTTGTGTTATTCTCCAAATTCACAAAAAACAATTACTTTGCTGTAGCAGACATTGATGCATATGTTTCAAGACCAAAAATAAATAATTTA
>CBFCXS010000146.1:0-2450 GCA_965602085.1 Candidatus Woesearchaeota archaeon | reverse complement strand
GAAATTTTGAGAAGGGAGAACTAAGGATGTGAAACATTAAATGAGCAATGAAGGAATTTTTTATGAGCTTCAACAAAAAATCATTGATCTGTATATGGAAGGATTGATTAGTAATGATGAAGTAGAACAGTTAATAGCATTGAATAGATTTATTAATATTAAACCAAAGAAAAAATATTACTCTTATGATTCTAAAGTAATTAAACCAAGTAGATTTCCTACTGTTGAAAATTCTAAATTTTGGAAGGTTACACAAGACATATTAGAAGAAAAAAGAATGGCAGGATGAAAGGATAATAAATGTCTATTGTCTATCATGACGATTGGGAAATAAAAAAAGGTTTGAAAGATGCTAAACGTCACCAACATAAAATTGACGAAGCTATCAGAAAAAATGTAAGGAATGTCATAGGCAATGAATCCATTATAACTACTCAAGGAAAGAAGAAAGTTCGTGTTCCCGTAAGAGGATTAAAAGACTACAAATTTATTTATGGTGGAAAAGGTGGTGGTCTTGGTCAAGGTGATGGTAAAGCAGGGGATATAATTGGAAGAAGACAAGGCAAGGGTGAAGGTGGTATTTCTAATCAAGATATGGAAGCTGAAGTTGATGTTGATTATCTATTGGATGTTATGTTTGAAGACTTGGGGTTGCCTTGGCTTGATCCAAAAAAGAAAAATGCTATTGAAATTCCTAAAGGATGGAAATTTGAAGCTATTTCAAAAAAGGGAGTCTATTCAAGAATCCATAAAAAAAGGACGATGAAGGAAGCAATAAAAAGAAACGTCCTTTTTATCCAAGAAATAATGGAACAAACAAAGTGCTCTTATGAAGATGCAGGTAAAGCACTATATCAATCCAAAGGGGATATTGAAAATGCAATCAAGATCATCATTAATGGAGAACTGAATATAGAAAATGAAGGTTCAGGATTTCTTATTCATGATGATGATTTAAGATATAAGCAGATTGAAGAAGATATTGAAATCTGTTCTAAAGCTGTTGTTTTTGCTCTTATGGATGTATCAGGGTCTATGACTCCTGATAAAAAATATCTTATGAAAAGTCTTTTATTTTGGATGGTCTCATGGTTAAGAAAACAATATGAAGCTGTAGAAATTAGATTTATTCAACATACTGAAACAGCTAGAGAGGTTGATGAAGATACATTTTTTCATGGTGGTGAAACAGGGGGAACTTTAGGAGAATCTGCTTTTAGAAAAGCAAATTATATTATAGATACCGAATATCCACTTGATGAATGGAATATTTATACTATCTACTGTTCCGATGGAGAAGATTGGGAACCATTAAGAGCTATTTCAGGAATAGAAGATATGATTTTAAAGAAAATAAATATGTTAAGCTATGTTGAAATCAAACCTAATCCAGATTATGATTATGGTTTTTCTAGTTTACTTCCCGAAATCAAGAAAAAATGGAAGTTTCAACAAAGTACTCTATCTAAGAATGGAAAATTTTGGATCAACAGAAACCATAGATTCTTGCTATCAGTTATTAAGGATAAATCTCATATTTGGCCTTGCTTGCAATTCATGCTAGGCATGAATGAAGAAAAGAAAGGAATATAAATGATTAATGTTGAGCTAAAACGATTACAGAAAATCGAAAAAAGGGTTTATGAGATTGCAAGTGAGAATGGTCTTATATTTTGTGATATTGAGTTTGATATTGTTCCAAAAGAAAAAATGTTTGAAATTATGGCTTATGGAATGCCAGGGCAGATTTCTAACTGGAAATTTGGTAGAGACTATGAGAAAACAAGAACCATCTATGAAAAAATGGGAGCAGGATTGCCCTATGAGGTAGTAGTTCACACTGATCCTTCAAGGGCATATCTGATGAAGGACAATACTATAGCTGTACAATCTTTGATCTTAAGTCATGTAGTTGCTCATGTTGCTTTTTTTACGATGAACCAAAACTTCATTGAAGCTGATTCTGATATAGCTACTAGGCTTTCAATAGCTTCTCAAAGATTTGAAGAATATGAGAGAACATATGGAGTTGATATAGTGGAAAAGACAGTTGATGCAGGGCATTCCATTATGCTTCATTCAAATCCTTGGTTAACAGAAGAAACCGAAGATGATAAGCTGAAAAGAATCTTTGAAAAAATGAAAAAAAGGAAACATGATAAAACCAATACAGAATATTCTGATTTTTTTGAAGATGATACACAGATTCATATTGATAGAGAAAAATGGAATCAGAATCTTTATATGAATCTAAAAAACAAGACTCCTATTGAACCGACTGAAGACCTTTTAAGATATCTAATTGATAACTCAAGGAGTCTTGCAGATTGGCAAAAGGATGTACTTGAGATAATTAGATCAATGGGTAAATACTATTGGCCTATGATCAAAACAAAATATATGAATGAGGGGTTTGCTACTTATTGGCATGAAGTTATTTTAAGACAACT
>CBFCXS010000145.1:0-2454 GCA_965602085.1 Candidatus Woesearchaeota archaeon | reverse complement strand
TCATCAATTCTTCAAATGATGAGAAGCAATAATAATGCGCCCATTTTGTAGGAACAGATTCTTTTGGTTGTCTTGGAACTTCACAATAAAGAATCCCACCTTTTCTCAAAGCATTGTACATACCCTCAACCACTTTAGAAGGTTCAGGACAATGTTCTAAACAATGTGATATGATAATTGTATCATAGCTTTGGGATATTGTTAAGTTTTGAGCATCAGCAACATGACCTTTATACCCTCTTTCATGTAACCTCTTGATTCCTATAGGTGATATATCCACTCCATATAGGCTTGCAAACCCATGATTCTTTAAATGATCAAATAAAAATCCTTCCCTTACCCCAATTTCAAGCAATGGTTTAGATTTATCTGCATATTTGGATACCAATCTAACGATATTTTCATGCCTTTTTCTGATACCCGGCCCAACTCCCTTAACCCTTCTTTCCTCTACTAATTCAGCCGTTTTTTTTCTGTTTACCTCTTTGTAATTTTCCACTCAAAATCTCCTTGAAAGCAAGCCTTTCATTTTCTAACACCTTTTTCCATGTCCAAGATTGCTCAACAGTTTTCCTAGCTTCTCTCCCCATATTATAGCATCTCTGCCTGTTATTTTTCATCTGTCTTAAAAAATTTACATACTTATTTACTTTTCTTTCATCCATCAACAGCCCATTTTTACCATGTTTAATGAATTCAGGCATATTGCCTATGTGGTTAGAAATTATAGCTTTACCACAACTAGCCGCTTCAAGAGCAGGATTAGGAGTACCATCAATAGTAGATGCTACAACATAAACATCAGCCTTGTTATAGAACTCTCTCATCTCATTTGGCCCTAAAGCATCCATATAATTTCTGTCATTGATAAGTAAAGGAACACCCAATGTTTGACATGCAGGTTTAATGAACTCCATCAAACCCTTTTCAGGTACAGGTTTTCCCACATAAGCAACTGTGAATTTCTTTTGTGGGTCAAATCCGTTATCAGTTGGATAGAACATTTTCTCATCAACTCCCCTTGGCATATAAAAGGTAGGGATATTATCCCCACTAACTATCTTATTAAGGTCATAAAGTGATTTATAATTATTTGCAAATATAGCTTTACATTTTCTTGCCAACTGAAGAAAGTTTTCAGCCCCTACTCTTGATGTTCTCTTTCCCCTATCAAAACAAGGTTTTACTGTTGGAAACCCTGTTACAATAGTAGCTACCCTTCTAGGTGTATTGAGCATTCTTTTAACATTTTTCTTGATCAACATAGTATGAAAAAGAAAATAATAAAGATCATAATTTATCATCTTTTTATTATTAACAAAAAACTTCTTAAATTGATTGAAATTAAGAGATTCTTTATCAATACTTCTTTTCCTGAATTTATCAATATCCCTCATAGTAAAACAGTCTTCATTCGTTATCTGTTCAAGTTCCTTGAATTCATCAGCGTCCATTAATGTAAATTCGAAATCATCAGATAGGTGCTTCTTGATATATTCAGCACGTACCCATCCCCCCCATCCTTTTACATCTGATATTAAGAGTATTTTCTTCATGCTTCTAATTCTTCCTTTTTAATAAAAGGGTCTGAACAGCATCCATCACATCCATGAATACCTTCATGAGAAACATCCCCTCTATTAAATTTCTTTGCCATAGCTTGTTTAAATGCCAAATCATCAGGGTCGGGGTGTCCTATTCCATGTGGGCAAATTCTTTCCATCAGACCTCTATCATCTCTCCAATGAGTAGGCCAATCTACCATATGATGATCTGATGGATTATGAATACAACAATATTCGCCTTGACAGTCTTCCTTGTTATGAACAAGAATTTTTTGTTCTGTACCTGTTATGTATTCTTCTAATTCCATTACTTACTCCTTATTTTTTCAAGAATTGATGCTATAGAATCTCCTGAACCACATAATAATATATCATTTGGTTGAACAAAAAGTCTCAAACAATACCTTATTTTGATTATCTTCAAAAATTTCATTAACAAAATTAGTATCAGCATATAACCATTTATCAAGTTCAGGATTTCCGATTATTATTTTAGGTTCTTTCATTTTTTACCCTTTTTGGAACAAAAGGCCCAATTTCATTTTGTACAGCACCTTCAAATTCTTTCCATAATTCATCAGGCAACCACCTAACCATATATCTTCCCCCTTTTTCTTTTGCATCATTGATTCCTTTTTCCATCCCCGGTGTCATTCCAAGATCACAATAAAAAACTGTTCTATCAGCAACCCCTCTCCATTCAAACCCTGCTTCTATACCCAATTTTCTATCTTCAGGAACCCAATCTCTAAGAACATATTTTCTTGTATATAATAAATGTGATGCATATGGTGATTCATTGTGATTAACCAACATATCATGCATACAGAATTCCCCATAAATCTCATTAATCTTCATACCAATTTTATCACCTGCATAAGGTGATTCT
>CBFCXS010000144.1:0-2504 GCA_965602085.1 Candidatus Woesearchaeota archaeon | reverse complement strand
TGAAATTTATGGAAATGGTGGTTTGATTTATACTGAATCTTGTCATGGTGAAATTATTTGTTCATTTAATAAAGAGGTTAGTGGTTCTGGTGTGATTACTTATCGTGCAGAAGCTGAAAATATGCGTGGTGGAACTAATTCTGATGAAATAACTATTTATTATAAGGGTGCTCCTATTTTTGATATAAATAATCCTATTCCAGATCAAACATGGGATGAAGATACTAATTTAGTTGATGTTATTGATTTGAAAACTTATTTTTTAGATCCTGATGAGGATGCTTTGAGTTTTTCTGTTAGAGGAAATACTGATATTAATGTTAATATTGTTGATGGTGTGGTTTCTTTAAGCCAACCTGCTGATTGGAATGGTTTTGAAAATGTTATTTTTAGTGCAAGGGATGGTAATGAATTTGTTGATTCTAATACTGTTAGTTTAATTGTTGCAAATGAAAATGATGCTCCTGTTTTAAACCCTATTGGTGATAAATCTATTGATGAGAAGGATATTTTGAGTTTTGTTGTTAGTGCTACAGATATTGATAATGATAATGATGATTTAACTTTAACAGCTGATTTAAGTAATTTACCTACTACTAATGATGCTCGTTTTGATAATAATGGTGATGGAACTGGTTCATTTTCCTGGACACCTACTTATGAAGATTATGATGATACTGTGGATTATACTGTGGAATTTAAAGTTAGTGATGGTAGCTTAGAAGAAGATTTTGAAGAGATTAATATAGTAGTAAATAATGTGAATAGAGCTCCTGTTTGGGTTTTAAATATTGCTGATATTACAACTGCTCTTAATGAAGAGTTTACAACTTTTACTCATGTTTCTGATTTATTAGACACTGGTAAGGAGTATGCAACAGACCTTGATGGGGATTCTGTAAGCTTTAGTGTTAATAGTGAGATTGGTGTTGATTGTGAAATAATTGATGGAGGAAATGGTGAAAAGGGGTTAGTAATTGCTTCTATACTGAATTTTAATGGAGAGGCAAGCTGTACTATAAGAGCAAGTGATGGTGTAGATTTTAGTGATGATAGTTTTTTAATTACTATTAATAATGTGAATGATGCTCCTGTAATTGAAGCAATTGAGGCTATGAATGTAGTTGAAGGTATTGAGATTGTTATACCTATAATTGCTACTGATGTTGATGGTGATGTTTTAACTTATACTATTAATAATATTGATTTTGTACAAGATGTAAATGTATTTACATGGGATACTAATTATGATGATTTTGGTATCTATAATATAATAATAACTGTTGATGATGGTGTTGGTGAATCAAACTCAAAAGATGAGAAGTCATTTACTCTAACTGTTTATGAGGATTCTGATAAAGATGGTACACCTGATTATCTGGAAACTTTAGTTATTAGCTTTAAGGAACCTGATGATGGAGATGAGATATTTGTTGGAGAAACTATAGAAGGTGAATTAAAAATTAAGAATACAGGCTCTAGTGATGTAGATGCTGATATTGAAATTGTTTTATTTGATGAAACTGATGATGATGAAATAGAAGAAATAGAGTTTGATAGAGATGTTGAAGGAGATGAGAGTGAAACTTTTGGTTTTGAATTTGATTTAGATTATGATTTAGATGAAAGTCATAACTATATATTATATGCTAGAGTAACTGATGATGATAATACTTATTATAAGGAAATTGATTTAGATGTTGAAAGAAAGTCTCATGATATTGTTGTTGAAGATATGAGAGTACATGTTGTTGGAGATAAATTAGAAGTTCTTGTTGGTTTGTTAAATCAAGGTAAGAAAGATGAGGAAGTTTATATTGAATTAGATATAATTGGTTTAGGTTTAGGTAAGACTTCTGAGAGATTTAGTTTGGGAGATTGGGAGTCAGATAATAACCAGATGTATAAGAAATTTGTATTTGATTTAGAACCTGATGTTGAAGGTGGTGTGTATGATGCTGAAGCTACTATTCATTATGGTGTTAAATTTGATTATGTTAGAAGGGGTTTTGAGATTGTGAGAGCCTCATCTGGGAATATACAAATAATTGAAGGAAGTTTAGAGATACCACACATGACTAGTGGTTCAGATTCAAGTTTCGAATTATTAACTATGAAGAATATAACATGGGGAATTGTTGACTTTTTATTACTGTGTGTAGTGATTTATGTATTCGTGTGGTTAATAAGAAAAGATTAAATTCCGTAAGGTTTAAATAGTCTTTCGTAACTTTGAAATGGTATCATATTAACATATATGGGGGGTTATTATAAATGAAAAAAATTATATTCGGAATATTAATGTTATTTTTAGTTGCATTAGTTCCTAGTGTTAGTGCTGCTATTCCTGATTGTGGAACAGTTTCAACAGAATAAGTCAATCTATCCTTGTTTTAATCTTTTTTATATATAGGAGAAAGAATATATCTTAGCTTTATTTATCAAAGATCGTAACAATGATTAAAAAAATGAATTTGGATCCCGTAAAAGTTGAAAGATTAAAT
>CBFCXS010000143.1:0-2549 GCA_965602085.1 Candidatus Woesearchaeota archaeon | reverse complement strand
AAAGAAGAATTATCTAAAGAGTTACCATTGATAGGAGATTTTCAAGATAGAGGTGAAGAGACTTTTAGATGTTCTCAAAATGATGTAAAAAGGAAGGTATATAAGATTAGTAATAGAAACACTTCTATAGAGGTATTTTGTAGACTTGAAAAAGAGAGGCCTCAAGTGTCTGCTTACTTTCATCTTCACCCAAAACTTATAGATGCTCTTTGTAAAAGATATAGAGGTGAAGGTGTTATAACACATTCTAAAGTTAGGAATATTGCTTTTTTATGTTCTCCTAATCTAGAAGAAGCAAAGCTTTTAATTCAAATAATTAGAGGTTATTTAACACTTGATGAAAATCCAGAATTAGAAAAAATAGAAGAACATTATGGGGAGAGAATAGAACAGGCTGAAATAGAAGTTAGTCAAGCAAGAACACAATTTACAGAAGCTTTAGATACTTTAGTTGCTCAAGAAGTTATTCCAGAGTAAAATACTCTCTTAATTAATTCTAATACATTTTACCAAGTAACCAAAATAAAAAAAAGAAAAAAAGAACTACTTACAAGTTCTTCTTCATTTCCTTAAGGAATCCTTCAGCTTCTTTCTTTAAGCCTAATCCTAGTCCAATACCTAAAGCTAGAGCAACTCCTACTGCTAAAGCTCCAACAACTAATTGGAATGTATTCTCTAGAATTCCTATTTCAACACCTATTTGTTTCAATGCAATCAAACCTGCAATGATGATAATTACCCACTTTAATACTGCTGCAGATAATCTCATTCCTTTCATTTTTGTATGTGCACCAATTCTAAGATACGCATAGTGTGCTGCCGCTAGACCAATTAACATCACAATTACTGCAATTAATAATTGTGGTAGCCACATTACTAAACTGTTTAGAAGTGTTGATAAGGTCCCCAAATTAACCAAAGAAGCAGCCGCTTGTAAGAATATAATTATAATATACCACTTAAGCAACTCACCTAATAGTGCTGGTACATGTGTATGTCCAACAGCTTTAGTTAATTGAGCTTTTCTTAAAAATTTGTCGATTTTAGTCTTCTCTAATAATACTCTTAAAGCATGACCTAAAATAACCGCGACAATAGAACCCACGATTAACACTAATACAGCAGCAATAAGTCCAGGAAGAACTTCTACAAGTTTTAACCAAATAGCTTGCAAAGGATTTAAAATTGCAACTGTTGTTTCGCTCAATACATTTACCACTGTGTCACCTCCCTTTTCAAAAGACACATTAAATTATAATGTATAAGTATTAATTGTTATTTTTTGCTTTTAAATATTTACATTAATTGTAAAATAGTAACAAACACTAAATAATTTGCTTTTCAATATTTTTTAACTCATTTATTTTTACAACTCTTTCTTTTCCTGAAATTCCACATTTGATAAAAGGAATATCCCACGCAACAGCGAGGTGGGAAATGGTTGTATCATTAGTTTCACCTGATCTGTGTGAGATAACAGTTTTAATATTATTTTTCATAGCATAATCAACTAATTCTTTTGTTTTAATCAAAGAACCAATCTGATTTGGTTTAACAATAACTGTATTAATTTTATTTTCAGCTTTTTTCAATCTATCCAAGCTAGTACAGATTAAATCATCACCACAAACCATCTCACATTTGATTTGTCCGAACCCATCAAAATCATTTTCCCTAATAGGATCTTCTAAATATCTCAAATTATGTTTTGAAACCAACCCATTCATAAAATCAACTTGCTCATCTGTAGAAAACATTTTATTATCTCTATAATGATACATTTTATTTTTCAATAGTTGTGTAGCAGCAACATCCATACCTAAAGAAACTTCAATACCTAACTTATCAGAAAATTCTTTTGAAACATTATTCAATAAAGTTAAAATTTCATCTATATCTAAAGTTGTAACCCATGCACCCTCATCTGTTTTCTCATTTGTTTTTAATCTCTTTCCAACCTCGCGATAAATATAATTATTAATTATAGCAGCATCATTAAACCTTTCAGCATTCGGAACAAGTAAAAATTCTTGTATCTCACTGCTCTTACCTTTGTAGTGTGCACCACCACCAATAGCATTTCCCAGAGGCATTGGCATCTCATCAGCAATTGGATTCAACACTTTCCAAATCTCCCCTTTACAAAGTGCCTTCAACAAAGCAAACTCAATTGCAATCACAGTATTACCACCTAACTTAGAAATATTCTTGCTCTTATCATAGTCAAACAAAATCTTCTCAACCTCATTAAAACTCTCAAAACTATCCAACTTAGTACCAATTAATTTCTTAGCTATAGTATTATTAACAATTCTTACAGGAACACCAGAACTAGGAAAACCTTTTACCTCATATTTCCCTTTAGATGCACCACTCGGAGCAGAAGCTTTAAACTTATCATTTACAGTAACTTCTATAGTTGGCTCACCGCGGGAATTTAGAATCTTACGACTAATCAACCTCTTTATTTTCATAATAATTAAACAAAAAAAGAAATATTTAAACTTACTGTTTTCAACCCAATAAAATATTTAAACTACAAAACTAAA
>CBFCXS010000142.1:0-2570 GCA_965602085.1 Candidatus Woesearchaeota archaeon | reverse complement strand
GCAGAACAAATGATTTTAGATTTAATAAAAGAGGGAAAATTATAAAATGCCAGATTTAGGTAATAAAGCAGAAAGAGAATTTACATTTACACTGCATGATTTTGGTATGCGAAACTCCTTAGCAATGATAGAAGACCTAAAGAGTATAGAAGCAGAGGTTATAATAGAAAGCGAAGATGGAAGAAGAACATGGGATACTAATAAAAACCTTCTTGACTTAGTAGGTTTTATAGGTAGTGGTGGAAAAGGTGCAAGATATAGAGTTATAATAAAAAGGGTAACAGAAGAAGCCTACAAATTCTGCAAAGAACGTATTCTTATGTATACAGGACCAAAAGAATAAATAATATTAAAGTAGTTATATAAGAAAAGTTTAAATAAAAATTAATTCAACCACTCTATCCACCTCTTCCATGAATTCTAATTTCATAGTGCATATAAAAGGATTAAATCCTAGATTTTATAAATCTAATGTATTTTTTATCTTCTTAGCACAGTCCTTAGATGAAAGAGAAGTATTATCTATAATTAAACTTTCTTTAAAAGGTATAGTCTCAAATTTATTAGATTTTTTAAGAATAATCTTCAAATCTTTGACTGTTTTAACTTTATCAAATTTTTTCCTTGAACAATTAACCACCCTTTCATACAATTTTTTAGGTTTACAACACAATTTTACAAAAAACACTTTTCCACCATATTTTTCAACTACATTAATAATCTTTTTAACAAAATTATCATATCTTTTATCATGAGCCATTGTAAAAATTAGGTTAACATTATGTTTTGCAGCTGCTTCAAACATTTTGCATGCAATTTCACGTTTTAGTTCATCACTCATTTTATTTCTTAAAGGGAAAATAGAAGAAACATAATCTGCAGTTAAATGATTATGAAATAATTTAAAATTAGTTAGTTTTACAAGTTGTTCTGCAACTACTAATTTTCCAACTGCAGGGGGACCATAAATATAAATTAGCTTCATAATTTACCTCTATAATCCTCTATTTCTTTTTCTGTAAGATTTGAAATAAAATCATCAAATTCAGAAACAAATGTTTTAGCTTCTTGAATCATCTCTTTTACCCTCTCATCTTTATCAACTTTCATATAATATTGTGCATCAATTCTTTTATCCTTATGTTGATTTATAATTTTTGTTTTTTCTTTGCCTAAAAAATTAGTAACAGCTAAAATTGAACAAAAATGATTCTCGCACTTTATACCAATTCTTTGAAGAAAGGAATATAATGCATAATAGTCAGCATAATAAATAATAACAGTTGCCCACAATAAATCTCCATCTTCAAAATTTTTCTCTGCCCTTTTCAATGATAATTTAGCCTCTTTAAGATAAGATTTTGATAAATTTTCATTTGGTTCAACTATTTTTAACCCCTTTTTAAGTTTAAAACACCACTTTAATTTTTCATTTTTCATAATAACCCCACATAATATTTACATAAAAAGAATGATTATTTAAAATAATATGATTTTTTTGAATTTCTTTTATTAAAGTCTCTTGTTGTTTCAAAGATTTTATAAAGGTTTTTTTGGATAATTCTATTTTATGAACTTTATAAGGTAATAAATGTAAAGGTAATTTTTGTTTTTTTTCTGAAATTATTAATATATCTAAATCAGAATTTTTACTAGCTTTAAAATCAGCAAAACTACCAAAAATAATAATTGGAATATTTACCTTTATCTCTTTTAAAAAAGTTTTAATTAAAGGATATTTAATTGTAAATAAATTAGTCTTATAGATTTCTGCCTTCAATAAATAAAATTTAGTTTGTATATTATCCAAATTTAATTTGAAATATTTGTTTTTACCTCTCACAAAACTTTTTATTACTCTAATTTTTTAAAAATTTAACATTAAATTTTGTGTTTTTTTAAGGGGTATTTTAGTTAATCTACTTATCTCTCTAAGATAAAACTCCTTATTATAGTCCTCTAAATACAAATCTAAAATTCTCAGTTCTTTGTTTCTTTTTTGATACATATGTATCTATTATGATACAATACTATTTAAAACTTTCTATAAATCACTTTTTTAATTCTTCACTTAAATAAAGTAATCCACCAACAACTACAATGGTTACAATCCCTTCTTTTACCATAGTCTTTGTTGATTTAGCACATTTATCATCAACACCAGTATGTCCTGGGCATTCAGGGTTTCTGCAACTATATTCATGACTTATTCCTCCCCAAAAATAACCTGTCCCCCAATAACCCCCACAACCACTAGTAAGAAGAGAACCAACTAAAGTGGAACTAATAACAATTCTTTTAAGTGATGACATTTCTCTTAAATTTTTCATTTTAATTTCCTTTTTATTCCCAAGGTTTTGTATAATCTTTTATTGCTTTCTTACAAAATTCATAAGCTTCCTCTGTGCCTCTTATTGTAACTTTATACTCTACATTTTTTTCACTAAGAAGCCCAATTAATCCAAGAATATCTCCACCAGATTTCCACATCTCACCCTCACTGTTTTTTATTTCTATTTCTGCCTGTCTTTTCTCTAGTTCTTTTATTAGTCCTACAGACCTTCTTAATC
>CBFCXS010000141.1:0-2585 GCA_965602085.1 Candidatus Woesearchaeota archaeon | reverse complement strand
ATTAAGAAGATTAAGTGAAGAATATAACTTATTTAGAGAATCAGGAGGATTTCCTAAAAATGAAAGAATTCAGGATTACTACCAATTTCATAGTATGTTGGGAAGTATTGATACGAAAGTTAGCAACTTACTAAATGAATACAAAGAAATCAAAACAATAAAAGATTTTGAAAAAATTAAAAAAATATTTGAAAGAATAAAAACAGATTTTAAAGATATTAAAAGAAATAAAAAAACTTTTTGTGGTCTGTCTAAAGAATTTAGATATCAAAACCAGGAATTAAATACCTTAGAAAAAGAATTGGATTTAGGTTTACTACCAATTAAATTAAAAATTATTAGGGATATAACGGCCATTGAACAGGATATAGATATAACACAAAGAGGAAATTTAACAAAAATAAAACCTCCAAAAATTAGATATCATAAATATGCAAACACATTACTTTTATCAGACCTTATCAAACAATATTACTCATCTGCTGATAAATTAAAAAGAATAACAAAAGCAGTGTATCCTATTACTAAAAAATGTGATGAAATTAAAAAAAGTTTAAGAGAAGGAGAAATCACAAGTCTGAGAACACTAAGAAAAAATTCTTTTACTCATTTAGATTCTACTCCATTTTGTAAAAAACATCTTGAAGAATATACATTTTTATTATCCCAAGCAGAAAAAATGATTAGTGAATACAACAAAGAGCAAAAAAGAAGAACAGAAGAAAGACAAAAAATAAAATATGAACCCCAAAAAGATCCTGCACAATCTAAAAAAACAGATCTAAATGAATTCTCTCTAACTTTATACATAGATGCTTTAGGTTTACCAGAGAATGAAGATTTCTTTAAATTTGCACATATATTAAAAGGAGAAAGTGGAGATGGTTGGTTACAAAGATTTGAGAGGTTTACAAAATATCTCTCACAAATTAAACCAAGTTTAAAACAAAAAGACAGAAGGTATTTATTAAAACTTAAAAAAGGAATAGAAAATTCATTAAATGCAAGTTATGTCCTAAACGAATTAAAAGGTGACAAAGATTACAAAGAGGGAGTAAATAGGATGTCAAAACAAATTAATTCTTATCTATCTACTTGTGAGAATCTTGCTGCTTAGGTTTTCTTAGCAACTTTCCACATTAACTCAAAATATTTCTTATAAGCCTTAGCTATTTTTTCATTTATTATTTGAATTATAATTGGATTATCACTCCATAATATTAAAACAACCTCATCACCGCAAATCTCAGTAGCAACAGGAGAATTATATTCTTTTGAAAAGCATCTTACTTCTGTGTAGGGTAGTTTACTTAAATATTTAATCCTATCAACTGCTTCCTTATTATAAATATGTTTTAATAATAATTTTTTCTTAATTCTTCTTTTATGGTATATGTCTAACCAATCCAAACCTAATATATCAGAAGCGAGACTTGGTGCTCCCAGAACATATCTCTCATCTTTTACTTCAAGAAAATGATTTAATATATCCTTAATAGCTCTAAGACCTTCATATATATGAACCTCATTTTTTTTAGCATTATATCTTTGGCCAGATTTAAGCTCAGGAATTGCTTTTTCTAAAAGAGCCTGCTTTTCCTTTAAAATATTTAGAAGATTATTGGGATTAGTAGCTTCATAATATTTTTTTTTATCTTTTAGTATATAATTAACAACTCCTTTTTTAATCAAACTATTCAAAGTATCATAAACATTAGTTCTATGTACCTTACTTAGTTTAGATATTTCAGTAGCAGTAACACTTCCTAATTCTAATAAAGCAAGATATACCTTTACTTCATTCTCAGTAAAGCCTATTTCCTTCAAAATTTCTTCTTTCATTGTTTTACACAAAACACTAAAACTTAAAAAAGTTCTTATTCAAACTGCAAAACTAGCATATAAAAACCTTTTCCATACTCAATCATAAAATCTCACCTTTTAAATAATTAATATAATTTTTACCAATATACTTATAAACATTAAACACATTACCATAGTAATGCAAACAATTCAAATAAGATTAACAAAAGAATTAATCAAAAAAGCTGAAAATTTAGTCCACACAGGATTATACTCAAATAAATCTGAAGTAATTAGAGATAGTCTAAGAAGATTAATTTTCAAAGATACTATAAAAATAAAAAAAAGAAATCACAAAATTATTTACACCTCTGATTTACATGGCAATAAAATACAATATAAAAAATTATTTGAAAAAGCATTAAATGATAAAACAGAGTCAATCATAATAGGCGGAGATATAACTCCAAAAGACAAAAAACATAGAACAATAGAACATCAAAAACACTTCATAGAAAAAGAATTAATACCAACAATAAAAAAATTTAATGAAAAAAACAAATTAAGATCACATAAATGTAATATTTATCTTATGATGGGTAATGATGATTTAAAGACAAATTATAAAATACTAAAAAAATATGAAAAACAAAAAATATTCAAACTTATACATAATAAATGTATAAAATTTCATGAAGATTTTAAAATTATTGGTTATTCTAATATTCCAATAACACCTTTTAAATATAAAGACTGGGAAAAACCAGACCTTAATAAAGAAA
>CBFCXS010000140.1:0-2586 GCA_965602085.1 Candidatus Woesearchaeota archaeon | reverse complement strand
CACAAATGGTTCTACTCTTTGGCTTGCATCCGGAGATATAATATATGAAAAATCTTATACAGGGACTGCCATTAGGTCTATTAACATAGAGAATATTCCTGGTATAACCCTTGATTTGACGGTAAGAGGTATAGCAACCCCTCAATCAGCAGTACTAGGTGGAGGAGATTATAGAGAATTCTATCTAACAGATTATTCACAGAGAATCTATTACATCCAAAAAACCATAGTAGAAATAATCAACCAAACCTTCAACTTAACATTCGATTCATTTGACCAAACAATAGAATGGAAAGTAGGTTGTTATGACAACCATTCAAGACGAGGCCAGGGAATACAAGTAAACTCATCAATAAATACACTAGAACTTACAGCCCCAATAAAAGTAGAACTTCAATCACCAACAAATAACACAGATACATATGTAAGAGATATTAATTTCACATATAATGTATCTGCTGCATTTAATATAAACAATTGCACATTATTCTTAAACATAGACTCAGAAGGTTACAATAATAATGTAACTCATGATACTTCAATCACAGAAGTAATTAATCAAACATTTAACAAATCATTTGATTCATCTCATCATGATATATACTGGAAAGTAGGTTGTTATGATGATTCACATAATCAAGCAAACTCGTCAGTTTATTATTTATTATTAAATGAGTACCAAAGTATTAATAATATATATCCTGCAAATAATACAGCAACTTATTCCAGATATATAAACTTCACTTATAATGTATCAGATGAAGATAGTAATATAGACAATTGCACATTATTCCTAAACATAGATGATGCAGGTTTTGTTTCAGATACAACTATGTTTGGTATTTGGTTAAACCAATCAGATGGATTTAAAACCTCAACCTTTGGTTCTGAATCCCCACTAGCTATTGCAACAAACGGCTCAGACTTCTGGGTTTTAGATAGTGGAGATTTTTATGTTTATCATTTAGATGCAAATGGAAATAATATAACAGACCCAAATAATGATGGATTTTCAACATCAGCATTAGGAGCATGGAGTCCAAGAGGTATAACTACAAATGGCTCAGACTTCTGGATTGTAGATATTTTGGATGATGTTATCTATCATGTAAATGCATCAGGAGATAATCAAACAGATTCTGTTAATATTAAGGAAGAATGTGGTGCTCAGGTTACAAGAGGCATAACAACTAATGGCTCAGACTTTTGGATTGCAGACCAAGGTGATGATGTTGTCTATCATCTTAATTCAACATATGACAACCAAACAGATGCATTTGATATAAGTGCTTTAGGTTCTGATGATTCTTGGAGTATAACAACTAATGGCTCAGACTTCTGGATTATAGATAATCAAGATAATTTTGTATATCACACAAATAAATCAGGCTATAATTTTTCAGATGGATTCTCATTATCAGATTTTGGTTCTGCTGCTTTTACTCCAGCAGGTATAACAGCAAAACTTTCTATAATGAAAAATGGAGGAACACCTCGAGAGTTTTGGTATACAGATAATATGGATGATTTTGTCTATCACATTAAAAAGGGAGTAGAAAATGATATTAATAATACATTCAATAAAACATTTGATGGAGAGCCGCACACAATAGAATGGAAAGTAGAATGTTATGCAGATGATTCTACACAAATAAACTCTTCAATTTATTATTTATCTCTATTAAAGGAAGAAGAGGAAGAAGAAGGAGTAATAGGAGATAAACCAAAAGCAGACCCAGATCCAGACCCAGATCCAGATCCAGAGCCACCACCACCAGAGCCAACACCACCAGAGCCACCAACCCCACCAGTAATGAATCTAGATCCAGGATTCTCTGACCTACTAAAAGGTTTACTAGACATTCCTATAGATCTCAGACCAAGAATAATTCATATAGGAATACTAAATGAAACAGTAATCATAAACATAGGAAATGAAACAGAAATAGAAATAACAGATTCAATCCTAATCAAAGGATTACCAACAGGAAACAGACCAAACAAACCAACAATCTGGTTAAGACTACTCTTATTGTTACTATTAATACTACTACTAATAGCACTATATTACTTATACAAGAAATACAAACCAAAGAAAAAAATCAAGCTAACAGAGTACCCAACAGAAGAGATAGATGTATACAAAATAAACTACCTAATCAACAGATTCAACACTTTAACAAAACAAATCAAACAAAGCATAGCAAATGACAACTTAGACCAAGCACAAAAACAATACCAAGAACTTCTACAGGTATACAAATATCTAATCATCAAGCTAAAAAAAGACAGAGAAAAACTCTACAACAACATCCAACAGATACACAAATTACTGAGAAATGCAATCAAAATAAACTATTATAAGAAATCTCTAAAAAATGACAAATAAATTCCTAACTAGAAAGGAGAATGCAATTTTGATAGTTACAATACTATTCTTCATATTAGGATTCCTAACATTAGCAAACCCAACAGGTTACACAGTTGAAAATATTAGTTTTTCATTACCAATTGAAGAAAACTTAACTGAAAATATTACTATTAATAAAAGTTTAAATATAACTGAAGATCCTGTTGAGGATTCGA
>CBFCXS010000139.1:0-2597 GCA_965602085.1 Candidatus Woesearchaeota archaeon | reverse complement strand
AGAATAGTATTGTAACTATTAAAATTGCATTCTCCTTCCTAGTTAGGATTTTATTCAATTTCAATTAACCACCTTTTATTTTTCTGTTTGAAAATTATAGAATGTTTTTTAGAGAGGTCTAGACCGTAAAGAAGAATTTTTGGTATTGTTAATTCAAAACTAGAAGCTCTTGGATATAATTTGCGCCTAATTTTGTTAAAGTTTTTTTGTTTTTTTGTAGAATCAGTTGAAAAGTACCATTTGTTATCTTTAAACTCAAAAACTGCATCATATTTCTTCTTAGGGTCTAAACCTAATAAGAGAAATTTAGGTATAGTAGTCTCATAACTATGTCCTCTTTTGTATAAACTTCTCTTAAATTCCATGGAATATAATATACTTACATTTATACTTACTTTTAAAGTTTGCGAATACCTAAATTCTTAAATATTTACTTAAAATAGAAGAAATTATGATAAAAACAGGGTCAAAAGACTTAGATTGTTTCTTAAGAGGGTATAATAAGGAAATTACTTGTATCTACGGCCCTGCAGCTACAGGGAAGACAACTATGTGTTTATTGGCTGCTGTAGAATTGGCTAAAAATAATAAAAAAGTTGTTTTTATTGATACAGAGGGTGGGTTTAACATAGATAGGATAAGCCAGATAGCTGGATGGAATTATATTAGTATATTAGATAAAATTCTGTTGATGAAAGTTAGAGATTTTGAAGACCAGTGCAAGAAGATACAGATGTTGGAGAAATTTTCTAATGTTGATTTAATAATTATTGATAGTTTGAGTAATTTTTACAGAAAAGAGATACATGGTGATGCAAAAGATATTAATAATAAGTTAGTAGAACAAGTTAAAATTTTGAGTAAATTAGTGAGAAAAGGAGTTTATGTTATAGTAACTTCACAAGTTTATAATAAATTTGATGACAAACAAGTAAGTTTTTTAGGTGGTAGAATAATAGAAAATTTTTGTAGGAAAATAATAGAATTGCAAAATGAACCAAGAAGTATGTTATTAAAGAAACCAGATAAAGGAAAATTTAATTTTGAGATTGTTGATTCTGGGATTGTTAAAACTTAAATTAATTTTAATAATACATAAATTAAAAGGATAAATGAGATTACAGAAAGAGTATATTCAATTGTTTTGTTCATATTATAAAATTAATTCTTAAAGTATAAAAATGTTACTTTTCTTCTTGTTGATTCTGGGATTGTTTCTTCTTAATAATTTCTTTTTTATAATTTTGAATATATCTACATTTTGGATATTGATCACAAGCTATGAAAGCTCCATAAATAGATTTTCTAAGTTTAAGGTATCCTTTTTTACATCCAGGACATTTTTTTTCTTTTTTTCCTTTCTCTATGTCTTCCATTTCTTTTTTTTGCTCTTTAGTATAATCTTCTAGTTTTTTGGGACATTTTGGATTGATACAAATTATTTGTGGACCTCTTCTCTTCTTTGTTATTTTAACTTTATGATGCTTACACACATCACATATTTCTTTTGTTGGTTTAACTTGAGCTTGGGGTATTGAAAATATAGTTTTACAATCAGGATATTTATTACAAGAAATAAACTGACCAAATTTACCTTTTCTTATTTGAAGTTCTCCATCTTTACAATTTGGGCATTTCCCAACATAAGTCATAACATTTCTTGTTTCTTTGTGAGCTGTAAGAAGTTCTTTACCTATTTTTTTAATATGTTTATTGAATTGTTTAATTATTGCTCTGATAGTTTTTTTAGATTCCTCTAACACTGTTTCTGGTTTTTTCTTTCCACCCCTTATCTTTTCCATATCTTCTTCAAAATGTCTTGTTAGAGAAGGTTCTACTATTTTTGGAGAATGTTTTTCTAATGTTTCTTCTGTTCTTATACCCAACTCTGTTGCTTGAATTGCTTTTCCATCTATAAATCCTCTAATAAATAAAGTGTCTATAATTTGTGCTCTTGTTGCTTTCGTTCCTAAATTTTCTTTTTCTAAAGCTTTTATTAAAGAAGACTCAGTGTATCTCTTTGGTGGAGTTGTTTCTTTGTCTAGTTTTTCTATTTTTTTAATATTACAAATATCTTTTTCTTTAATTGGTGGAAGCTCTTCTTCTTTTAGTTTTACATGTTTTCCATAGAGTTGGAACCATCCTGGTTTAAGAGTAGTTGTTCCTTTTGCAATAAAATCTTCTTTATTACAATCTAGATTTACTGTTATTGTTTCTCTTATTGCTGGATCTCCAAATACTGCTAGAAATCTTCTTGCAATTAAATCATAAAGTTTTTTTTCATAAATTGACCTAAATCTTGGTAGTATACCAGTAGGGTAAATTGCTGGGTGCGCTGGATCTTTTTTTCTACCATAAGTGGGGGATAGTTTCTGCTTGCTTAGAAGTAATTTAGCTTCTTTTGGGTATTGCTTTAATAAAGCAGTAATTATTTTTTTATATTCAATGCTAGGGGGTAGTTGTTGACTTGATGTTCTTGGATAAGAAATATAACCTTTTGTATAAAGTTCTTGTGCTGTTTTTAAAGTATTTTTAGGAGACATGTAAATACATTTGTAAGCTTCAATTTGTAGAGATGTTAAATCAAAAGGTAATGG
>CBFCXS010000138.1:0-2598 GCA_965602085.1 Candidatus Woesearchaeota archaeon | reverse complement strand
TCATTATTACTACCTTTGACTACACTCAAACCTTTTAACAGATGTTTTTCAGTTATTTCAGGCATCATTGCAGAATTTTGATATTTTAATCTAATCTGTTGTTCCTTCCTATCTAATTCCTGCTGTTTTTGTTGATGCATTAATAGCAATTCATTTATTTTGGTATTAATCTTTTTTCGAATTCTTTGCTGTTGCTCATTCAGTTTGGTTCTGTATTCCTTCTTTAGTTTATCTTCTAATGATTCATCCTGAATGATTTCAAGTTCAGTAAACTTAAAAGTTTTTCCACCAAAAGACAAAGAAACACCATCACTTTTGAGATCATCTATCGAAATAGTCTCAAGCTCATCTAGCATTTCTTTATGTCTTGATTGAACTTCATCAGCAAAGTTTGAAAAAACTGCCATTTTTATCACTCCAAATTAGGATTTTGTTGGGTAAGAGAAGTCAAAGTAGACTTCTCTTTACCTAACTAGGCCAAGGTCAGAAATTCACCCTGCTTCATCAAAGGGTCTGATTTCAACCCTCATATCAGAGGTAACTTCAGCAGGAGCAGAGCTAGGCCGAACTTCGGTTCCATTCAACCAAACCTTAAACTTACCAAACCCTGCTTGCAGAGCAATTCCCTGAACGGACTGTAAGAAAGGAGCACCAACTTCTAAAGGTTGGTGACTACCGTTAACCAGTACGGTAGGTTCATTGGGATTGTCAATGGTAGGAACGGCATCATCCATATCTTCTCTGCCACTATCTTGATCAAAAAAATCACTCATCTTAAAAACCCTCCTAAGTTAGATTTTGATACACATGAAATCAAAAAATTTTCGACTGAATAATTATCATCGTATCATGATTGGAATAGAATGTCAATAAAAAAAACTACCTCAATCATATTTATAAAAAATAACACTGAAAATATTAGAAATATCCCTTAATCTTTAAAAAACATTATGGCAGAAAATCATAAGATTGTCAACCTTTTTATAAATTTTCCCTTGAAATCAACGAATATTTCTCATTTCCATGCTCTGAAAAAGCATAAATGCAACCAAGACCCTGTTCACTATCAAAAGACACCTTTAAAGTAAAGTTCTTTTCCAAATCCATTTCAATACAATGAAAGAAATTGCACATGTCTTGATATACATAGGCTAGACTCAAATTATCCATATCAATATCAGCTAATTTGAACTTTACAGCATTAGAATATCTATTTACTTTATCAGCAGTTTCCAAAAAAAGTCTTTTGTTATCTACTGATATATAGACTTTTCCAAATCTTGATCCAATCTTTTTGATTTTATCAAAGCTGTTTATTAAATCTTGATCAATTTCAAGATCATAAAACCATTCAACGTCTTTTACATCATCTGTTCCTAGTCTTTTTACAGCACGATCAGAACAAAACCCAACTTTTGTAATTTGTGCTCCATCTCTAAATTTCATAAAAAGATCAGTCAATGAAAGGTTTACTTCTTCACTGTCAAACAATTGGATGAACGGGATTACATTGTTTGCAGGATCAGCAAAGTTAAAAGTTAGTCCTTCATGGGTATCAAGCACATTATTTTCAACATCTAATATAGAAATAGATGTTCCATTTCCATTGATAGAGTCTGATACAATTCTATCACTGAATCTTAATTGTAATGTCTCAATACTAAAATTCATAGTTGCTTTTGTAATTACTTCTCTAAAATTTTTAATGTTGATTAGCATTTTTCCCTCCACAATTTATTTTTGTTTATTAACTAAATAGGTCAAAAGCATTTTACACTCTCTTGTAGATAATTGAGGAAAATGTTCTTGAAGCTTTTTAATTCTCTTTTCCATTTTTTCGTCTTCTTTTCTTTTCTTAATCCATTTGATATATCTCTTTCCTGTTGGCAAAGCATCCATGTAATATTCATATATAACATCATCAGGCAACAGGAATTGATAGTGATTAATTTTATTGACCTTTTCTATTAAGTCTTTATCATGACTTAACCAGTGGCTTAACATGAAGGCAGGAGCAATTTTCCTGTCATATTCTATGGTTTTTCTTTTAGTCTGTATCTGATTTAAGAAAGTGAACAAAGTCACTTCATCTATTTTTTTTGCTGGCATTAAATCACCTTTGAGTAGATCATATCTACGATCATGCTAATAAAGTTAATTTCTTTAATTCCTACAAAGTTATCCTGAAATAAATGCTTTCCTATTAATAGGATTGCTGCCCCAGGTTCCTTGAACTCCCCTGCTCTTTCATACATATATTCATAAAGTTCAGGATATGGAATATAGTTTGATTTCAATTCTTGTCTTATAGATTCTAAATCTTGTGTAAGAATTAAAGAAAAAATCTTTTCAAATAAAACTTCAGAAGCATAAATTCTTGATCCTGTAAGTTTTCCTTCAATACAGTTTTCTTGAAGAACATTAATGGTTTTCCTAATATCGGGATAACATTTTGTAACAATCTCTATTACAGTCTTGCCTTCAAATTTTATGTTTTCTTGTCTAAGAATCTTCAGGCATAGCTTGCCGATTTCTTTTTTTGGTGGATTATCAAATCTAAGGACAGTACATCTACTTTTAATCTCATCAATAATATCT
>CBFCXS010000137.1:0-2605 GCA_965602085.1 Candidatus Woesearchaeota archaeon | reverse complement strand
TCAGGAATTGATTGTAGAGATTAGACCTCAATATATTATTGAGACAGGAACGGGGCATGGTGGTTCTGCTATGTTCTATGCTGCTATATGTGAATTATTAGGTGAAGGTGGAGTAATAAGTATAGATATTGATGGAAGTAAAAGAAATTCTAATAAATGGGGAAATTTTCAATGGGAAGATAGAATAACTTTTTTGCATGGTGGAAGTACTAATCCATTAACAATTAAAGAAATATATAAAGCTACCGGATGGAATGATCTTGAAAGAAGATATTATGGCAATGGGGGATTGGTAATATTAGACTCATGGCATACGAAAGAACATGTTCTCAAAGAAATGGAATTATATTCAGAATTTGTTGATGTTGATAGTTATATGATTGTTGAAGATACTCATGTTAATGGACACCCTGTACCTTGGGAATACGGGGAAGGGCCACATGAAGCAGTAGATGAATGGTTAAAAAAACATAAAAATTGGGAAATAGATTTTAAATGTGAAAAGCATTTAATGACTTTCAATCCTAACGGCTATCTAAAAAGAATAGAAGGGGGAGAATAAAAATGGGAAAAAGAAAATTTTCAGTAGTATTGTTTCCAAATCCAGAAAAAAAGATAATGAGCTTTTCTATAAGTGCTGATACGCTTGATGTTGATCCTAGAGGTAATGCGATATTCAAAAATGACGGTAGGGTAATGGGTATTGTGTCTAATCCTGCATATCAAGTAATAAGAGAACTTGTAGAAATAGAAGTGATCAAGAAGGAAGTATGATACCAATTTTCAAAGTAGGTATGAATCCTAAAGTGGATAAGTATCTTTTAAAGACAATTCATTCTGGTTGGATTGGTCAAGGTGAAGTTGTAAATAAATTTGAAAAAAAATTAGGTAAAGTATTTGATCATCCAAGAGTTTTGACATTATCTTCAGGTACACATGGGTTAACTCTTGCTCTTAGACTTTTAGGTGTTGGAGTAGGAGATGAGGTTATTTCGACTCCATTGACTTGTACGGCTACTAATATGCCTGTTCTTCAACAGGGAGCAGATATTGTATGGGCAGATGTTGAAAGAGATTTTAATATTAATCCTATGGCAATTAAACATTCAATTACTGAAAAAACAAAGGCTATTATAGTTGTTCATTGGGGGGGATATCCTTGTGATATGTCGGAAATAGGTCAACTATCTTATGATTTTGGAATTCCAGTAATAGAAGATTGTGCTCATGTTTTTAATGCTACATACAAAGATCATCAAATTGGAGATACGAAATGGTCTAGGTTTGCAATGTTTTCTTTTCAGGCAATAAAACATTTAACTTGTGTAGATGGTGGTGCTCTGTGTATTGAAAATTATGAAGACTATAAAAGAGCAAAACTATTGAGATGGTATGGTATTGATAGGGAAAATCCAAGAACAGATTTTAGATGTGAAGAAGATATTAAAGAATGGGGATATAAATTTCACATGAATGATGTGTGTGCTACTATTGGATTATCTAATATAAATATTGCATATGAGAATGATAAAAAAGCTCAAAGTAATGCAAGATATTATGAGTCTGAACTAATACCATTTGATGGAGTTGAAATAACACAAATAAAAGAGGATAGAGAATCGTCCTATTGGCTTTTTACTATGTTGGTTGAAAAGAGGTCTGATTTTTGTTCAATGATGGCTAGTAAGGGTATATCTGTATCAAGAGTTCATGAGAGAAATGATAAACATACCTGTTTCAGAAAATATAAAAAAGACCTTCCTATCTTAGAATCCATTATTGATAAAATGATTTGCATACCTGTAGGATGGTGGGTTACTGATGAAAACAGAGAATATATTATAAAATGCATTAAGGAAGGATGGTAATATGGTTATTGTAACTGGACTAGGTAGATGTGGAACAAGTATTTTAACTAAATATTTGGGTGATGTTGGGTTTGGAGTAGGTAGGAATATAAATTGGCATGATGAAGCAAGGGCAGGTTATGAGCTTTCTACTGCTTATTCTATCAATAGGGAGATGTGGAATAATTATTGTAAGGCAGGTAAACCGATAGATTTAGATTTTGATTATCGTGGGCCATATTGGAAATGTAAGTATAGAGAAGCTATATTTAATGTGGATAAAGATGAGGAAAAACAGGGAAAGGTTGAAGTTATTAAAGACCCTAGATTTACGTGGAATCCTGCACTCATCGAAGCATGGTGGACTGTTAGACAAGATTTGAAATTGATAATTTGTCATAGAGATATTCAATCAGTTATGGATTCAAGAAAATCATTGCCACCTCAATATGATGATCCAAAAAGAGTAAAACTTTCCGAATACAAAGAAGATTTTGCTGATTTCTATACTAAAGTATTACAATTAGAAATTCCTTATGTAACTTTATTTTTTCCTAAATTTTTACAAAATTTTCATGATACATGGCTTGTATTAGAAATTATTGGATTAAGTCATAATTATGAAAAAGGAAAAAAAATATGGGATGAAATGATGGATAGGACGTTATTAGATGGAAGAACATAAGCAATTAAAAAATTTATATGAACAAGTTATAAGTGGAAAATTTAAATGGGATAGATGGGGCTTATTAAGTGTT
>CBFCXS010000136.1:0-2608 GCA_965602085.1 Candidatus Woesearchaeota archaeon | reverse complement strand
CCTTTAAACATATCAACCAAATCTAAATGATATTTTCCAGAACCAATAACACGAATAGTCTCCAAGTCAAGAACAACAGGCCTATCTTCATCTTTAGCACCTATAATATCCTTAACATCTTCCTCCATCTGCTCCTTATCAGGAAGACTCATCTTATCTAACTCTTTAGTAACCTTCTTAGCTTCTTCTAATCTCTCTTTACGAACATAAAAGAAAAACCGCCCACCACAATTACAACCTGAAAGAATCTCTTTAGCACCATCATCATACAATTTATTACAGCGTACACACTGGTGAGGCATTACTTCCTCCTTTTCTTAGGGTCAATTGTATAAAGATAAATCTTATTAGGATCTCTCTTAATTTCCTTAACAACATTCGCAGGACCAATTATAGTTATACCATCTCTGTGACCAAGAACACTTTTAACTATACTTGTAGTTAACTTACGAAATATCTTCATGTTTTGTCCCTCAGGATAAATAGTACAAATTTCTATACCTTTGAAATTTTTATCAATTATCTCCATGGTCCTCTGTATTAAACTAGTCTCTTCAATTGGTTTCAATCTACCCTGCATTAGAACTATATTATCTTTCTTAACTATGTCTAACAACTTACCAATTCTCTCATCAGAAGTTAAATAAGCAATATCACTATAAGGGACAAATTGCAAAGTTAGCATTTTTTATTTCACCATCCTAAATAGAGACTCATAAAACTCCTCAATATTATGTTTTTTATGTGCTGAAATACCAACAACATCATACTGGGGAAATGCAGACTCTACTTTCTTCAAATTTGCCCTCTTCAAGTCCATTTTATTAGCAACAACTAAAACTGGTATATTTCTTGCAGCTAAATTACCAATTATAGTTATATTAACCTGTGAATAAGGATTTTGTGTTGCATCTAATACAACTAAAACCGCATCCATATCATCCAACCACTTAATCGCTTCAATTACACCTTTTGTTGCCTCTCTCGCTCTCTTCTTAGCTTTAACTTTATTAAGTTTAAACTTTTTAGTAAAATCCTCATAATCAATTTTTGTTGCAATACCAGGAGTATCAATCAAATTAAAATTCATTTCTTTACCTTTAGATTTAATTTCAATCTTTTCTTTAATCCCAACCTTTCTTGTCTCATGAGGAATTCTAGAAACTTTACCCATTTGCTCTCCTAACCAATCTTTACAAATTGCATTCGCTAAAGTAGTCTTTCCAGCATTAGGAGGACCATACAAACCAAGTTTTATAGAACTCTTTTTTTTAAATATCTGATAAATCATACGTCTAATAAAGCTTTTAATAATTTTAATCAAATTAATCCCTCTGTATTAGTAATCTAAAACAAATTTTCTTAATAAATGTTTTGGTAGTTTATTATATATACCAAATTACCTCAAAAAATTATAAATTTCTTGCTGTTTATGGCTATTTAAAGAAACATGCTGTTCTCCTGTGGAAATTTTTACTTTTATAAATTCTAACCTCAGTAATTCTTTAATAGCATTTTTAGCTTCTTTGCATCCTCTCAAATGAGATGGCAATGATTTGAACAAATTTTTAAGCTCAGTATGCCTTCCTCCCCAAATATTTAAGTTAAGTAGCTTTCTGAGAAATTTCTTCATTATCACCCTTTTCATATCCATAGACTTTTAATATAATACAAAAATTTAAACCTTTGGATTATAAAAGAACACTAATGTTCCAAAATAGAAACATTTATAAATTTACAAAATTAAAATTATAGTTATGGAAACATTGTTTAGAAAGTTTATGGGAGATACACCAAAAATAAGGGTGTTGGAATTTTTAATTGAAGGTAGAGAACTAGACTACAGCATTTCTGATATAGCAGAAGGTGCAAAAATAGGAAGAACTACTTTATTTAGAATATGGAATGATATTATAAAATTAGATATTATTAAACCTACAAGAGAAATAGGAAATGCTAAGTTATACAAATTAAATATGGAAAATTCTTTTGTAAAAAAACTAATAGATATTTTTGATGAAATTATAATACCAAAAAAGAAAATAACTGTTTAACCCTTAATAACAGCTATAGGCCTCACACGAGCAACCAGATTACCAATTCCAGCCTCATGACTCACCTTAACAACCTCTTCTATATCTTTGTAAGCTCCAGGAGCCTCCTCAGAAACACCTTTCAAGCTATGACCTTTAATATATATCTTATCTTTCTCCAATTCCTTCTTTACAGTCTCTCCCCAGAACTGTTTTTTAGCCTGAACTCTACTCATAATCCTTCCAGCACCATGTGCAGTTGAACCAAAAGTCTCCAACATCCCTTTAGCAGTGCCAACAAGTAAATAACTTGCAGTTCCCATACTACCAGGAATAATTATAGGCTGTCCAACATCTCTATAATTTTTAGGTAAATCTTTACTACCAGGACCAAATGCACGAGTAGCTCCTTTCCGATGCATATACACTTTAACTTTGGAACCATCAATCACATGCTCTTCAATTTTAGCCATATTATGTGCAACATCATAAACAGTCTCAACTTTGCACTTAAACATCTTAACAAAAACATCTCTAACCTTGCTTGCAATTACATGTCTATTACACCAAGCAAA
>CBFCXS010000135.1:0-2612 GCA_965602085.1 Candidatus Woesearchaeota archaeon | reverse complement strand
TGATGAATTAACTTGGATATATAGGGGAATTTATAATCCAAGATTTGTACTAGTCGTTGATAGTAATAGTTTTAGTAGAGCAAAAAGCAAAAAACCTATTCCTGCAAGACTAGTCAATCGGATGAAAAAAGAAATTCTCATTATTATCAGAACCAAAAAAGATCAAGTAACAGGTGTCAGAACCAAAAAAATTAAAATGGATAATGCTCATGATTCAGCATTACCTTCATTTCCTCATTATCATCAAACTACTTCAGGTGATTGTTGGGGATCATGGTCTTATTCCAAAAAATGGTCAACTCCTGATAACATCATGAGAATAGCAAAAGATGCCGAAGCTGTTCTTGAGACCATCAATCATGGAAGCATTGCCACTAGAGCACCTGCTAAACTCCCTAAATTAAAGGTTCTACTTGATGCTGTTGAAGATGTTGAAGGAATTGAACCTACAACTGTAAGTGCTGATAATGATACTGAAGATGTTTGGCAATCAGTTAACGTATAATTGAAAAGGCAAGAAATTATATGACTCTCTATGAAAGACAAGAAACTTTAGAATTGACTGCTCCCAAAAAAATAGCAGTTGTCGGATGTGGGGGGATTGGATATTGGGTAGCAAAATTTCTAGCTATGTCAGGTTGTGAATATCTTGAACTTTATGATCCTGATGTACTAGAAGAAAATAACTTCAATAGACTTGATATCCCTATCAGGTTTATTGGAAATAATAAAGCCGATGTTACCAAACAGGCTATCCTATCCTTGAGAGATGAATGTACAGTTTATTCCTATCCATTCAAATTCAGTGACTTATCAGGGTCACTTGATTGGATAATTGACTGTACGGATGATGGAAAATCACAATTAGAAAATCAGGAAATTGCAGCAAGTATGGGAGCAAAATACTGTAAAGCAGGTTATGATGGAGAAGGATTTGGTATTCATAACACTGTAGCCGAATGGGGGGAAAGTACCGATGGATACACCATTGTTCCCTCATGGGTCGTTCCTGCTACTATAGTTGCTGCTCTTACTGTAGCAAAAGTAATGAAATATCCTGATAAGGAAGTTATTTCTTCAATACCTCATCTTTTTAAGTATGATAGATGAAGTATTGTTTAACACTAACTTAAAAATATTGAATGAATAAACTCTATAAAATGATTTTTGAATTAAGTCTTGCTGCTGATGATTACATTAGAGCTTATCAAGGAGCAAGACAAATTGTAAAAATTGATGAAGAAAATATAAAACTGGTAAATTTCGATTTCAAATTTAAAAATATTATTTGTGATAATGATAATTTAACAGAAGAAGATGAAATAGAAATTTTAGCTAATAAGCATAGACAAAAAATAACTATGATGGAAAAAATAAATAGTTATTATGAGGATATAAAAACGGATAGTTTATTTACATGTAAAAAATGTGGACTTCAATATTCTGTTTATCCTCATATTGCTAAAAAAAATTCTTTATGTGGAACCTGTAAAAAAAAGGAAAATAAAATGGACGGTTTTACAAAAATGTTAAACAAAATGAGTGAAGGAGAGTTGACCGAAAAGGTAGCATGTGTAATTGATCTTTTAAAAAAAGATATCAAAATGCCTACCAGAACCATTATGAAAGAAGTGGATGAAATGTGGGAAGGTAGAATTACCGTATCAGAAAGATATGTCCAAAGAATCCGTAAATGGTTTAGAGTAAAAGCCGAAAAGGAGCTAGAAATGAATCAAAAAGATGTGTTTGATTCAGGTCGTGGTTTGCATGAATGGCAAATAAACGTGCTGAATATGGCAAATGAGGGGGGATGGTCTATTCAACAAATAGCCGAAAGCATTGATAAGACTGCTGTTGAAGTTAAGGAAACATTAACACAGAACAAACACATGATTTCCAGTGAAGTATTAGATGAAGAAGTAAGTGATGTTTATTTTGATCCTAATTCCAAGAAAGGTCTCGTAGAACTTAATTCACATGATCTTGATTCACATGATCTTGATCCAGATTATAATCCCGATATTCCCCCATTTGAAGAAGATGTAACATATGGTTCATTGAGTGGGGCTGAACTTTCTAAACATGATGAACCTGCTGAACCTGCCAATGATGAATTTTGGGAAGTAAAAATTGATTGTGTTACGGCATGTAGCAAAACCGAAGATGAAATTGATGTTTTCATGAGCAAGAAAGCACGAAATGTTGCCATGTCTTATATGAAATGGGCAAAAAATCGTGAATGGCTAGCCTACCTGATTGGTGATAAAGATGAAAAGGGATTCAATGTCTATGATCTATATCTTCCCGATCAAAGGACTTCAGCCGTATTAGTTGATAAAGTTGTAGCTGAAAAATACAATGAATTAAAAATAATCGGTGTCATTCATTCTCATCATGAAATGGGAGCAGGGGATGCCGATAAACCATCTTTTAGTGGACATGATGCCGATTTCATCAACTCAAATCATGATTTGAGTCTCCTAGCAGGTAGAAATGATAATGGGGGATTCAAAATAGTTGGTATTGCTAGGGCTAAAACTCCTTGTAATGCTTTGATGAAAATTAAAGCCAATGTCAAAGCAATGAAGGAAGAACTTTCTGAACATGAATCT
>CBFCXS010000134.1:0-2618 GCA_965602085.1 Candidatus Woesearchaeota archaeon | reverse complement strand
TCCATATCTGCTCCTACCAAGGGAATCCAATCACCTGTAGTAGCTTTAAATCCAATGACTCCTTCCTCTCCTTCTTTTTCTTCTGCACAAAATGCAAACATTTGTTCAATTATCGGCATTTAGTTGTCCTTTCTTTTTTTCTTTTTCCAATATGATTTTCTTGCTTGAGAAAACTTTTTAATAAAGGAGTCTGGAAGTCCAATACCATGAAGTATGGCTTTATAAATTGTATCTGATTTGAATACTATTCCAGATATTGATTCATCTTACAGGAAGTAATCATATTGTTTCCTTCAGAATCACTTAAAAACAACATAGATTCAATTCCTTCTTCTTTTTCTACCATATCTATAATTTTATCACATAATGGTTTATATTTTTTAGCAAAATCTTCAGTTCTTGGGTCTATCTGAATTTCTTTATGTTCTTTGACCATATCAGAAAGTGTCTTGATCGAATGCATTACTATCTTTGCAGCTTCTTCATTTTCAGTATTGATAAGTTCAAATGCTTGTTCTAATTTATCTATGACTACTTTTATCTTTTTCTTATCCTCATTCATTCTCATCTCTTTTTTTTTTGGTTCCCTACCGTGGGATCGAACCACGGACTGACTCCGTAACTTGATTATGTTTGGTGGAGAATAATAAAGTCTGTTTCACCTATCATTCAGGCTACTTTTCTCAGAGAAATTATTTGTCCCATAACCAATTTACTTGCCGACTGTTAAGAGTCTTCTTCATCCTTATGTTTCAGCGTAAGCTAGCATCAGCATCCGATAAGTTAGCATATCCTTACTATACATGCTTTACGGGCATATAGTTCAGTTTACACAATGAAGTGGCTTTACCCCTTTGCCTATAGGGATTAAGGGTTATTATAGAATGTATGTACTCTTTTCCTTCTTTTCCATTCTCTTACTTCATTGACTATCCATACTATTCCTGCCATTAATAGACAGAATGCTACAGCAGATAGCACACCAATATACAAATAATCTATATCTATTCCAAATAGCATTATCCTATCCTTTTAGAAGTATAAACAAAGTAATTGCTATTCCTGCTAGCAAACCAATTAAAAATCCATTTAAGAACTTCATTCAGGGTCTATTGTAATGCCAAATTTATTGACTTTCGGTATGATCACAGGTTTGTTATTGGGAGATATTGCAGAGTGCAAAGGGATACCATTCCAATCTCCCCAAGGCTTTTCAGCAGTAATCCCTGGGAAGTACTCCCATGCTCCTATATCCGGTCTATCTCCTTCATACTTGCCACATCTAGGCAGACAGTTCCAAGCAATCATATAACGATTTATAGTTCCAGTACCATCCTTTATACATTGAGCATTCACTATACTCCAATCCCATTCAGGACATTTTTCCCATTTAGTTACTCCATCTTTTGTTACCATAGTGGAAAGAGTAGATAAATCCAAGCTTCCTGTTGGTGCTCCAAGAGGTATAGCATTATCCATTGCTCCACTCCTACTATCCATTGCTGCTTTGCTTTTGCTATTAATAATAAAGGACAATAAAAACATTCCTACCAAACCTAAAATCATGCTAATCTTTACTAGTTTGGACATTGGTATTCCTTTCTTATAACATTTTTAGATCGCATTTGAAACATTTCTATATGGCATTTTGTTATGAACTTTTTGGTTATGTCCTTTTTTTCGTTTAATTTTATAGCCTTTTTCCTTATGAGGGGGCAAGACAAAAAAAGGTGATTTTATCTCTACTCCATTTCCATCAATGTATGTTGCTCTTGATCCACTACCACTTAACCTTCTACCACATACAGAGCATCTATGGGTTTTACTATCATACACTATATCTTTTCCATTGCACCATTCATCTGATTTCATTTTCACTCCTTGATATGGGTTATTTCTATCATACATTTCTCCAAGTGTTCTAAGAATTGTACACAAATACCTATATTGCAGTTAACAAAGTCTTTATCAGATTGCATATATCCTTCAGGAAAATCATCATCCAAGGGTTCTCTTGGCTTGAATGCTCCTTCTGATAATTGAAAATTCATTTCAGGTATTACTACTTTATATAGCATCATATCCTCATATCCATGTTGGTGTTATTGGATGATTCGGTTTCTTTGGTGGTTTAGGTGGGGGGTCTGGAAACATGTTGTCTACAAAGAAAAGTGCTAAGAAGATAGTCAGTATTATTCCTATAATATCACCTAACCATATACATAGCCATTGCATTATTGATTCTATTGTCATATCATAAGTTCCTCTTTTGTAATAAAATCAGGTTCAGGATATGGTTCAAATATATATACTCTTTTAAATTGCTTCCAATCATCAGGGGTTTTTATTAATGATTTTCCTTTTATACTTAATTGCAATGAGGATGCACTCCAAGGCCAATGAAAGGTATATCCAAACCATACCGGATGAAATCTACCTATCAACCACCAAGACTTATCATCCTTTTTCCATTGATATTCAACGATGTATTGTTTGTCTAAATCGGGTTCCCAATTCTCATCAATGTGAACTTCAGTTATTTGAATTGGCAGTTTCATTAACCACCTATACCTAATCCAAAATACTTCATATAATCTTTTATGATTATGAAAAACAAA
>CBFCXS010000133.1:0-2643 GCA_965602085.1 Candidatus Woesearchaeota archaeon | reverse complement strand
ATATGTTTCCATATGTGCTTGTTTTTGGATTTCACTCCATTTCTTTTTTAGTTCAGGAATTAGTTTCTCAAGTGCTTTGGATTGTTTTAAATGATTAAATCCATCTCCCATAAGTTGTTTTAACATCATAGCTCTTTGTTTATCACTAAGAGCAGGAGCACTAACTGATGCTTTGGATATATTAAATCCTTTGAATCCAAGAGCTTTAATATCTAATGCTTTTTGATATTTCTTAAAATCATCAAAAGCACTTTTAGGAATACCTTGAACCTTATCCGTATAGTTAGATTCAGATTCATTTATTATATAATCTATTTTATCTATCAAATCCATTTTTATACCCTCATAAATTTATTTATATATTTTTTACCATTTTGATCCACCACCACCTTCTTCTTCGGCTAATCCAAGTTTAATATCTTTTTCTTTACCATCAACATTAGCTTGTATTTCTTCATCATCCCATTTAAGATATCGTTTCATTAGGTAGTATTTGCTGAATTCGGGTCTATCGGCAAGCTGTTGATAATTGGAAAATCTCGAATCATTAAACATCTGTTCCATCTGTTCTTTATATTTAGATGGAGGATTCATAGTAACTGATAATTTTTTATTTGTAAGCTCATAAGGTTTCTTCATTTTTTTGAATTCTAAATGAAGTAGGAAGGTATCAGTAAGAGTAGTGCATATTCTTTTTTGTTGTCTTTCTAAAAATTTAGCCCATTTGATTTCATCTCTTGAAATTTCGGAAGTTTGTCCTTGACCATACATTACTTCCCCTTCCCTTCCTTCTTGTCCTGCTGTTACCCTTGACCCCGGATACTTTAAAGCTCTATAAAGCTTTTTCTGGAAGTAGTAAACATCATCAAGCTCCGAAAACATATTAGTATTTCCACCAATAGTATCAATGCTTGATCCTCTACCTTCAGCAGATTGTGGAAGATAAAAGTTTTCCAAGATACCCATAACATCAGGTTCATGAGTTAAATTACCTGATTTTGGGTCATAGGACTGTTTCTTAGACATTTTATTTTTAATTTTTTCAACATATTTTAGTGCTTTCTCTCTTGGCATGTTTCCGGTATCAATTCTAAAGACATATCTTTCAGGAGCACGTACAACACGCATAATAATAACAGAAGTTTCCAGTAGCTTTAACTGATTGTAGGGAACTCTTGCTTTCTCTAAATATCCAATCATCTCAAATCTTGTTTTTCCATAAATACCATAATCCATAAAACCTATTTGATTAGGATCAAAGAAAATCAAGTCTTTTCCATCTCTTTTTCTTGCTTCTTTTACATCAATTGGTTTTTTTGTTTTAGGTTTGGTATATTGAATGAAAGCAGTGATATCACCTGATAGAGGATCATAGAAAAAATCCATTGTTTCAGATGGAAGTTTTTTTACATTGATAATGCCTTGTTTTGGTTTATTTTTGTCAATGACTCGTTCATAATAGACTCTACCATCAATATAATATGACCAAAGTAAATCCCAAACTTTGGTTTTCATATCAAGTTTTTCTCTGAACAATTCATTAAATTCTTTTTTTAGATTATTGACTATATTCTCATTAGTCTGTAAATCTTTATCTAAAATATCTAAATGAAATACTTCTCCTACATCATCTTCTACAGTAGATTCATTAACGGCATCTTCAACTACATCAGATATTTCGGGAGTAATTGCCATTGTTCTATATTCTTCTATTCTTTGTAGCTCATGCTCAAATACTCTGTTTATATAAGTATTGTAGAATAAATTGAATCCTTGAACTTGAACATTACTAAACCCTGGGATTTCAGCTAAAGTTTCCCATCCTTCCCCTTTTTGAGCAAGTATAGTTTTCAAACTCCTATTGTACTTGCCCATTCCTTGAAAGGCTTTAATTTCTTCTGTTACCACACCTTTTTTTTCTTTGTTTCTTATGCCTAGCATAACCTACTCCTTACCAAATAACCATATTTACATCATATCTGCTTAGTGGATCATCAACTGTTCCTGCACCTGAAGCTGTTACATGCCCACCTAATTTCATTGGTCTTCCTTTATTGCTATCCCATTGAATTTCAAATTGCCATTCTTTATAACTAGGCATTATAGATGTATCACCCTTTACTTTTTTATATTCAGATTTTGTTATATGCCAATTAAGATTAAGTTTGTTAAAAGTATCCCATATGCATTGTGGCCCATTCCATCCTGAATCTTTATAAAGTTTGTTATAGGTACATTTTTTTGTTTCTTTATAGAGTAATGTCTTTAATCTTGCCTTAGATAAACCATCTGCTCCAAGTCCTGTTGATTCCTCTTTAATATATTTTCGAAATTTCATAGTTCCCCCTAAATATAAATATGATAGCATTCTGTTTATATTTAGATTTTTTTATTAAAAATATCTAATAACTTCAGTACATGTTTCACAAATTCTATCCATTGACCCACTTTTTAGCTTATCTCTTACTAAAAAATCGAAATTTTTATCATTCAATTCAGTAAAATTTGTGAATGAATGACTTTGTTTACAGAATTTTATTTTACCGTTTACAAAATCAAATCCTACAAAATCAAATCTTTTAAAACATTTACTTCTTAGCTCATCTATGTTTTCTTTAAGTATTCTTTTTGTTATCTCTTTAG
>CBFCXS010000132.1:0-2682 GCA_965602085.1 Candidatus Woesearchaeota archaeon | reverse complement strand
GGCGGTGGTGGACGTGGAAGAGAAGGAAGAGACAGAAGAGAAAGAAGACCAATGGTTAGATATGATGATCCAAATTTAAGATGGGGCATTGCCTATATATATGCAAGCTATAATAATACTATTATACATGTAACTGATGTAACTGGCAGTGAAACAATAGCAAAAGTTTCTGGTGGTATGGTAGTTAAAACTCACAGATTAGAACCAAGTCCTACTGCTGCAATGATGGCTGCAAAACAAGTTGCTGAACAAGTTAGAGAAGTAGGAATTAATGCATTACATATTAAAATAAGAGCTCCAGGCGGAAGCAATGGTCCAAATAATCCAGGACCAGGTGCACAAGCTGCTATTAGAGCTTTGTCTAGAACTGGTTTTAAAATTGGCTTAATTGAGGATGTTACAACTACACCTCATGATAAGTGTAGAAAGAAAGGTGGCAAGAGGGGCAGGAGAGTATAAGATGAATATTAAAATTTTAAATAAAACAAATAATGAAGTTGTTTTTGTATTAGATGATTCAAATCACGTTGTTGCAAATACTTTGAGAAGACTGATAAATAGTGAAGTTTGCACTTTAGCAATTGAAAATGTTCGTGTGATGAAAAACAGTTCTGCTATTTATGATGAAATGTTAGCACACAGATTAGGTCTAGTTCCTTTGAAAACAGATTTAAAATCTTATACTAAAGTTGATGAGTGCAAGTGCAAAGGAAAAGGCTGTGCACATTGTCAAGTAACTTTTAGTTTGAAAGTGAAAGGACCTTGTACAGTTTATGCTTCTGATTTGGTTTGTAAAGATAAAAAAATTGTTCCTGTTTATCCTAACATGCCAATTGTTAAGTTGCTAAAAGATCAAGAATTAAATTTAGAAGCAACTGCAGTTTTGAATAATGGAAAAGACCACACTAAGTTCTCACCTGGTTTAGCTTATTATTTTGGTTATCCTGAAGGTGTGAAAGAATCTGAAATTTTAAAATTTGAAACTGGCAAGATGGATAAAGGAAGTTCAAGCAAGTTTGTTTTTAATTTAGAATCTTGGGGACAATTAAGTGCTCGTGAAATTTTATCTGAGGCAATAAATATACTTGATAAAAAATTAGATGAGTTTGGGAAGTTAATTAAGAAAGCAAAATGAAAAAAACAAATCAGAATTTAGTTAGGTTGATAATTGATTTAAAGAAGTTAAGTAATTCGCAGAAGGTTAAAATCTGGAAAGCTGTTGCTGAAAATTTATCAAAACCAACTCGTAAAATGAGAAAAGTAAATATTTGGGAAATAAATAAATCTACAAAAGAAAATGAAACTATAGTTGTTCCTGGGAAGGTTCTTGGTGAGGGCGAATTAGATCATAATGTAACTGTAGCTGCATATCAATTTTCAGATGGTGCAAAATCCAAGATTGAAAAAAATATGTTAATTGAAGAACTGATGATTCAGAATCCAAAGGGTTCTAAAGTGAGGATTATAGGATGAACATTGATGGAAAAAATTTAATTTTGGGAAGACTTGCTACTGTGGCAGCTAAGGAAGCTTTACTTGGTGAAGATGTTATGGTATATAATTGCGATTTAGTTGTTATAACTGGAAGAAAGAAAAATATATTTGAGAAGTATGATAGAAAAATTACAATGGGAGATCCACATCATGGTCCTTTTTTCCCTAAAATAACTAGAAGAGTAGTAAGAAGAACTATTCGTGGAATGCTACCTCATAAACAAGCTCGTGGTAGAGAAGCTTATAAAAGAGTGAAGTGTGTCTCTAGTTTGCCTGAGAATGTTAAAGCTGAGACAATTGAAAAAGCAAATGTTAGAAAGGTTCATAATGTTGGTTACATAACTGTAAAGGAGCTTTGTGAACATTTGAAAAAATGAAAACTATACATTTTTCCGGGAAGAGGAAGAGAGCAGTAGCTCGTGCTACTATGAAAGAAGGTAAAGGAATTATTCATATTAATAATGAAGTTTTAGATGTTTATCAACCTGAAATGTGCAAGTTGAGAATTCAAGAGCCATTACTTTTGGCTGGGGATATATCTAAGAAAGTTAATATTAATATCAGTGTTAGAGGTGGAGGACAAGTTTCTCAAGCTGATGCTGTTAGATTAGCTATAGGTCGTTGTTTAGTTAAGTTAAATCCTAATTTGAAGAAAACATTTTTAGATTATGATAGGAATTTGCTTATTGCTGATACAAGAAGGAAGGAACCTTACAAACCAAATGACTCAAAAGCTAGAGCTAAGAGGCAAGCAAGTAAGAGGTAGTTTTATAAATATAATAAAATTAATTTAAAAAATGATAATACCAATAAGATGCACAAGTTGTGGGAAACCTGTTGCTCAGTTATGGGAATCTTATGTTGAAAGAGTTAAGAATGGTGAGGATCGTAAAAAAGTTCTTGATGAGTTAGGCTTGAAAAGATATTGCTGCAGAGCTTTATTTTTAGGTCATGTAGATTTGATTGATACTATAGCTAGTTTTAAGAAAAGTTAAGATGAGAAAAAGAAATTTATTTTTAGGGTTAATTGGAGGGCTGGCTTTTTTGGTTGGCTGTGCTGAGATTAAATTTTATAATTCTGAATTGAAACAATATTGCGGACATTCTCTTTGTATTGGACATGGTTATGATAATTCTTATGTTAAGTGTCCTGAAGTTCTTGGTAATGAGTATAGACCTTTAAAATGA
>CBFCXS010000131.1:0-2684 GCA_965602085.1 Candidatus Woesearchaeota archaeon | reverse complement strand
TAAAGGAGTACATTCTAAAAATTCTAGTAAAAGTCAGAATGGTTATAAGAAACCAAAAAGAGGTCAAGGTAAATAATGACATTTAGCTACTTTAAAAAAAGTGAGTTTACTTGTAAGTGTGGTTGTAAGACTAACATGATGGACTTAGATTTTATAGAAGATTTAGATAGAGCTAGGTCTTTTAGTAATATTAAATATAAAATAACATCAGGGTACAGGTGTCCAAATCACCCCCTGTCAATAAAAAATCCTTCCAGTTCACATATAAAAGGAATAGCTTGTGATATAGAATGTAAAGATAGTTATCAAAGAGCATTAATTTTAGGTGGATTAGCAGAAGCAGGATTTGTAAGAATTGGTTTGAGTAAGGAAGGAGGGTTTATCCATGTAGATTCAGATCAAGATAAGGTTCAGCCAGTTATCTGGTTGTATTAATTAATAATTAAAATAAATAAAATATGGAAATGTTAAAAAAAATGTTTGACTCAAAAAAGTTTTGGTATGCAGTATCTGCAGTATTATGTCCGTTTGCAGCAGCAAAGCTAGGTCTATCAGAAGCAGAAGTAGAGAAAGTTTACTATGCTATACTTACTTTAATTCTAGGTCAGGGAATTGCTGACATCAAGAAATAATGAGTAAGATAGTAGATATGATTACTGGTAGCTTGGTTAAACAAGCTATAAGTCCAATTACTGAAATAGTTAAATCAGTTTTAGAATTGTTTAAAGACACTAAGGGTAAGTATTCTTCTAAGAGAACAATAAGTGGGGTGTTAGTTATAGCTGCTAGTGCAGATATATCATTAAATGGCATTACATTTATGAATTTGGGTTTAAGTTTTTTAGCAGTCTTACCATTACTGTTTTCAGTATTTGAAAAAAATTGTGAAAAGTGTAATTGTAATATAAAAAAATAGTTACATTTGTGCTTCTATCAACCTTTCTGGTTGGATAATTGTTTTTAGTTTCAAGAGTGGGGTGTTAATAACATCCCATTTTTGTTTTAGAAGCACCTAATAATTTGCTTACATTTAGCAAAACTAAAAATCAAAAACATGACAAAATTAAAAGGTAAAAGATTAAGACTTTCTGCTGAAGAAGTAGAATTAATAAATGAATCTAGGGGTATAGATGTAGAAAACATCAATGGTAATACAGCTTTAGAGCTACATTTAAAAGAACGAGGTATAAACAGAGAAGATGTTGTTAGTGTCAAGCATTGGCAAAACATGGGTGGTGAACTGAGGTTTTCTATAGTTACAAAACAAGAGTATGGTTTAGATGAAAAACAAATATTAGATAAGATAAAAAGTCTTATAGAAGATTACTCACCAACCTACAAAAAAATAGATAGAGATTTTAATAATGATCACTTACTTGTTATTAATCCTGCCGACATACACATTGGTAAATATGCTAAAGAATTAGAAACTGGCAATGGATATGACTGTGAAACTGCCGTAGATAGGGTTTTAGAGGGCATACAGGGACTTTTAGAGAAGTCAGCAGGTTTTGGTATAGAAAAGGTATTATTTTGCATAGGAAACGATATTTTACATATTGATAATGTATACAACCAAACTACTGCAGGTACAAGACAAGATGTTGATGGTAAATGGTGGGAGCATTTTGAGGTTGCTCTTATGTTATATGTAAAATGTATAGAGATGCTAAGACATATTGCACCAGTAGATGTGTTACATAGTATGAGTAATCACGATTATCAGTCAGGTTTTCATTTAGCTCATGCATTAAAAAGTTGGTTTAGAAAAGATGATGATGTAGATTTTGACATTAGTGTAGCTCACAGAAAATACTACCAGTATGGTAGTAATCTAATTGGCTTAGAGCATGGTGATGGTGCTAAGATGGTTAATTTACCTCTCTTAATGGCACAAGAAAGACCTAAGATGTGGGCAGAAACTAAATATAGGTATTTTTACTTACATCATTTGCATCACAAGGTTAAGCATAAGTGGTTAGATGCTAAGGATTATGTAGGTGTTACTGTAGAATATCTTAGAAGTCCATCAGGCACAGACAGTTGGCATAGTCGTAAAGGTTTTACTGGTGTTCCTAAAGCTGTAGAGGGGTTTTTACATGAGAAGAATAGTGGTCAAGTGGCAAGAATCACACATTATTTTTAAAATATTGTTAAAAAAGTTTGGTAGTCTAATTCAATTTTATAATTTTGCTTATTATTAACTAAAAATAAATATAATGAGTAGAAATAAAAAAAACGATTTAGAAAATCAAGAACCAGAAACTAAAGAAACAAGAAAAGAAGCACTAACAAGACTGTTTTTAGAGAATGGTTTAGTAAAAGAAGATGTGCATAAAGACCCAAGAGGGTTTGTTATCATAACAAGATCAGGTATAGATAAAATTGTAAGCAAACAAGGAATTACTGTTGGTTATGAGATTATTAAACTTGATTTAGAAAAAGATAAAGTTAATGTTGTAATAAAAGCAGCAGCACAAATGAAGTTAAATAACAAAGAAGTTCGTAATATGATGTCATTTGGTGAGTCATCTGATTCTAATTTAATGGGTGGTGCAAAAAAGTTTCCAGTTGCTATGGCAGAGAAGAGAGCTATGAGTCGTGTTGTTCTTAAAATAGCAGGGTTCTATGAGCAAGGTAAAGTATTTGGCGAAGGAGAGTTAGCCGAATAGTGAACAATGATT
>CBFCXS010000130.1:0-2698 GCA_965602085.1 Candidatus Woesearchaeota archaeon | reverse complement strand
CTCTTGTATATCATCATCATATTCTTCTTCAAGATACTCAATGAAATCCATGATTTCATCAACCTGTTCTTCACTAAGATTATCGGGATTCAAATTAATAATGAAATCTGCCATTCTATTGAATAGTTTTTCATCATCAGTAAGTTCCTGTTCTTTCTCAACTTTAGGTAAGATATAGTTCTCTTGATCAAGAACATCCTCAATAGTTTCAAGCAGTTTCATTATATTTCCAATGCTTCCTTCACACCCTTCTTCTTTTTCTTTTTATCCTTTTTGCCAATTTTCAATTCGAATTCATCATCACCACCTTCATCATCAGGTGGTAGGTCTTCTTCACCTTCAGGTGGTAGGTCTTCTTCACCTTCAGGTGGTGGAGCATTCCCGGCCCCATCCCTTATGTCTCTAACCTTAGATTCTTGTTTTTCGAATGAAGGAAGAACCTTTTCCTTTCGATCAACAGCATTGACAATTGATCTTAATGCCATAATAAATTCAGAATATTCCTTTGACATATCCGCTAAAAGCTGTTGAGCTTTCTTGACAAACATAGGATTATCCTCAACCTTCATTATTTCATCTTCTAAATTGTCAACAAAATCCTCAATTTTATCATCAAGCTCATGTAGTTTACCAAGAAATTTGCCTTTTTTCTTGCCATTGCCATTCTTAGCTTCAAGCAGAGCTTGTCTAAGTCTTCTTTTTTCCATGATTACAATATTCCCCCATCTATTAATTTTTGAATTTGTTCCCTTACCTCTGTATTAAACATAGAAAGGGTCTTATCCCTATCATCAGAATTCCTAACAATTTCAATTATATCCTTAAGATCATCACTAGGATTTAAAGATAAAGAGATGGTTTCGTTTTTTTCCTGTATCAACAGGTATTTATCTATTTTCCTTAAAAGTTGTTCCATATCACTAATATTTATAAAATTTTTTCTAAAAAAATCTAAAAAAATCATAAATACCTAATAGAATCATTTAATAAATGCAGATTTTTTTTAGATGGAGATTATATGCCTGAAGACAATTTAACAAAAGACGATTTGGTATTGTTGATGGAAAGTTACAGAAACATGATAACTATGCACCAAACAATATTAGATCAAAGCACAAAAACAATAGAGAAACTAGATGGAATTGCTACAAGACAAGATTTAATTTCAACTAAACAGGGAAATATATGTGGGTCATTGGGAAAAATTACTGAAAGACTTGACGATTGTTCAGGGAGTCTAAAAAATGCAAATCAAAATATAGATAATATGGAGAAAAAAATAGTAGATGAATTAAATACTCATGAAAAACAATCAATATCAGATCATGGAAAATTAACAAATAAAATATATCTTGGATGGATAGGAATGGGAACAATAATTATTGGACTCATAGGATTAACTGTAATAATAGCAAGTCTATTGAATTCACATGTACCAACACCATAAAGGAGAATAATTATGGCTGAACTAAAAGAACAGGTCAAACAATTAAGAAGGACTATTTTTCAAATGCTGAATTATGCTAATATGTATGTATTGGTTTTAGATGAAAAAATGGATATAAAATTCGCTAATAATAGTTTAGCTGTTGACCTTGGATTTAACGGTTACAAAGAAGTTGTAGGAAAATGTTGGTTAGATTTCATAACTGAAAAAGAAAGAAAAATCATTATTACTATTCATGCAATAGTAGCAGGTGGAATTGAAGATTGGGAGAAATATAGAGAATTTCAAAATATTATAAAATCAATTAATGGTGAAGAAATAGGAGTACATTGGTTTAATTCTCATATAAATACTGATTTCAATTGGTCTTTTAGTTTTGGAATAAGACAAAAACCAAACACACAAGTCACAATGGAGTCCATAAGAAAATACTATAAAGACATTGTTGATAAAGACAGAACTATGATAAACTCAATGAGAGATATGTTAGTCTTTAGAAATAAAATAATGGATTCATGTGAACCAAAATTTGATGTGGAGAATAAAAATGAAGCAAGTGTATCTGTTTAGAACAAGAATTAGTGATCAAGGAACTGAAGGAATATTAGCAACTGATGGATTTTTCTCTAAAACTTTAGAGTTACCGTGGAGAAATAACAAAAGAAGTATATCATGTATCCCTTCAGGAATGTATACCGTACAAATCAGACAATCTCCAAAATATGGGTCTGTATATTGGGTAACTAATGTTCCTAATAGAAGTTGGATACTTATCCATGCAGGAAATTTTGCCGGGGATACATCCAAAGGGTTTAAAACTCATGTAAATGGATGTATTCTATTAGGGAAAGATCATGGGTTTTTAGGTGGTCAAAGAGCAGTCCTATCTTCAAGAGTTACAGTAAGAAAATTTAGATCAGCAATGCAGGATAAAACATTTAAATTACATGTAGTAGGGGGAACAAGCGAATGGACTTAATAGATAAATATATAGGTGAATCAGAAAAAAAATGGGTTTATGGAACTAAGGATAATAAATGGCATTTAATTGGTTCAGATGATAGAGATTTTAAATCAGGAATTAGTCAAAAAGAATTTAAAAAAATTGGAAAAGATGCCGCAAAAAAGAAATATCTAAAATTAAGTGAAAAAGTTGGATTCCCATCAGGAAGATCAGCTTACACCCCTGATGATATAGTAAAGGTTATAAAATCCAATAAAAAATATCAGGGGAAACAAGGTAAAGTAATT
>CBFCXS010000129.1:0-2699 GCA_965602085.1 Candidatus Woesearchaeota archaeon | reverse complement strand
TCCGGCATTAAATGTAGCTCCCGATGCATTGTTCCAATTCCCATTTATCTCCATCAATGTCAATATTTTTTATATTTCTATTATATCTTGCCGCTTCAAAATGTCTGATGGTATATTCATTCCACTCATATTCATCAAATGCTCTCTGTAGATACCCGGCAACATATTTCTCATATCCCTCAAACAAACAAAAAGGAACATACCTAATAGCAATCTTCATTTTATCATCAAATTTAGATAGAATATCTATAGCTTCTTTTATATAAGGTACAATATCCGTATACCGAACAACATTATCTTTTGAAGCAGAATTTTCTAATCTAAATGGAAGTAAATTGAAAGCAACAGGCTTAGTATGTTTTACAAACTTGGCTATTTTAGGTAGGTCTTTGTAGTTTCTATGAGTAACCACAACATTGATTCTTCTTTTCACACCAATATATACAGCATTAGAAATAGCTTGAGTAAGTTTGGAATATGACCCCTTTACTCCTGTCATTTTATCATGCAGTTTTGCATTAGAACCATGTAATGAAAACAAAAGTTCATTCATTCCTAAGTCTTTACTCTTTTTAATGAACTCCATATCAGAAAATTTGTATCCATTAGTAATACAGGCAATGTTTCTGAACTTCATCATCTTTAAATCTTCTAAAATATCAAACCAATATGGTAAAATAGAAGGTTCCCCCCCTGATATATCCCAATCTTCTATTCCATATATTGCTCCCCAAAGCATTTGTTGATCTATTTTATCTTTTATATCAACATGCTTCATATCTTTGTAAAAACAAAACTCACATTTGATATTACATGCATATCCTGTAAAAAGTCTTGATCTTTTAGTTAACTGCCCACACGGTTTTAGACCTCTGAAGTCCACAAGGCTATATAGTTTCATGTTCTTGACTCCCTTAAAAATCCATCATTAGATTTCATAAATAAATGGTTCATTATTTGTCCTTTTGACAATTTTAGATTTTCAGCATCCTTCATACCATCTATTCCAAAATTATGCAAGTAAAACCACATACCATCCTTCATATAAGCACCATCAGCATAATAATTAACCTTTTTTCTAAAATATAGATGCTCAAATAGCTGTTTTCCTATATTTTCAAAGTAGTTACCATCCCCAATATCCCCTTTGTCACTCCTTGTTCTCCTAAAATTAAGTTCATCCTTCAAATGTCCACTCTGTTTAAGAGCGTTTAACCGTCTGTAGCTGAATTTATGATAATGTTCTCTTTGGTCATACTTGGTTTCCCTGAAAGTGGCAGGATTTGAAAACTGAATGACCTGAGAATTCTTAAACATGGTATCGAATAGATCATCTAAATCAGGAAACATTCCTATCTTGCTTTTATATGTGTCCAAACTATCAAGTAGCTTCTCACATTCCAATTCAATGTCTGCTCCCATTAGTATCTCATACAATAATCTTGCCGAACATATAATCTTGTCTGCTTTAAACTTTTTCTGCTTCTGTTCAATACAGTAGAGAAGTGTAAAGTCTCCAAAATTTCTATTGAATCTAAGAAAAGGAACTGAACTTGTTAATTCATTTTTGAACATCCTAAAGTTTCTCTTAACCATATCCTTTTCTTTATGGTCATATGGAACAACATCCAATCCAATTTCATCTTTGTATTCATACCATTGGGTTTCTTCTAATTCAATATCATAAAAATCTTCCTTGTCCATGAGATATAATTCAGGGCAAATTATCTTCATTTCAACTAACCATTCATTCTGTAATGCTCTCCTTAAATTAAAGAAAGTATCAATCATGGAAGTCATAACACCATCAATTGTTGATTTATAGTAATGTAGAATTAACAATGTTTCTCCTGTTCTTACTGTCTATCTCATCATTCCTGCCACAATATAATTGACATGCAAAGTTTATCATATATTCAGGATGTTTCATTAAGCATCCTTCTTTTGGATGAGGTTTTAGTTCCTCTATATGAATTGATGAGTCATACATATGATTGAATGCAAACTTAAATAGTTTAGATTTAATGATATCATTCAATGGAGTATTCATCACATCTATAACATCCTTTTCTCTCTCATATAATTCTGTCATTGGATTATTCGGATATGCTCTTTCCTCAAATCCAAAGTGACATTTCAAATAACAGCAAGGCCAAACCTTACCATATACATCTATATAAACTCTCTTGCCGTAAAAGAATCTGCATTCGATATTTTCAGGTAATTGAGTCTTTAGAATATCTTCCTTGGTCTTATTATATCCTTTGCTAGGTCTTCTATAGGTCTCATTATAATATCTTGAGTTAATTATCCATGTTTCCTTGCATCCTATAGACTTAGAAAGATTCTTGACTATATCAATTTGATGTTCATTATGTCTGAATAATATCATTTGCCATATGGCATTCCCACCACCTTCAATGAATGCTTTCATATTCTTAATGACATTAACCCAATTAGTATTTCTATATTTTTCATGAGTATTCTTGAGACCGTCTAAAGCAAATATAACTTGGTCTCCTTCAGTCATTTTTTGACCCAAATCGTACCATGTTTTTGGGCCAAAAAGATCACCATTTGTATTCATCTCAAACCTAGAGCCACTTGACTTTATCATATCAACTATGGTATGAAATTCAGGATGAAAGATAGCTTCACCCCTATTACAGCAAAGTTGGATATCTCTAATACCTTGTGAT
>CBFCXS010000128.1:0-2749 GCA_965602085.1 Candidatus Woesearchaeota archaeon | reverse complement strand
GTTCCTTCAACAATCTTGAAATGCCCCCCACATTTCTTACAAATTCCATTATTAAAGTACTTCTTTTCTGCACTTTCAGTAAATTTTTTAAAACCAAATACTCCACCGACAATTCCACCTAATACCAATACAAGTCTTAAAACAAAAAGTGGCATGATTATTTCCTTACCTTTTCGTGTATTTCATAAAGATATATCTATGGAATGGATAGTCTTCCTATTATATCTAATTTTGTTTGTCAAGCTTTTTTTTAGAAGTTTTTTAGAAGTGGAGGGGATAGGGAGAATCGAACTCCCTACCTAGTGATTAGAAGTCACTTGCTCTGAATCCGATGAGCTATATCCCCGTTAAAAATATATAAATAGATTTAGTGGGAGAGAAATATCAACGTGGAAAAAAATAACCTTGTGGAAAAAAGCCTAATAAATCAACAATAACCTTAACCTCTCTCCCACTACCCTTCACTTTATATCAAAGTCTTCTTTGAAAAAAGTACAATCTGAAATCAATTCATTAACACATTTTATCCCACATTGCCCATCTAAATCATTACAATATTTTTCTTCATATTTGTGTGGATTTTTATGAAAACAGTCCATCACACACTTATCAGACTTTGGACATTTAAACAACTCCATAATACACCTGTATATCACAACTATAATTAAAAATCAAGTCTTTTTTATATTTATGACAATTTACGTCAACCATTGACAATTTCTGTCAGTTTTGGCATATCAAAAAAAGTCCTAAAAAAACCTTTGTGATGTAAATGCTTGATTTTCCTGCTAAAAATTTTTTATGAAAAAGTATGAAGTTTGGCATACCAATTGCTATACTGTATGGCATGACAATTAACAGCAAAATAATAAAGGAGAATGCAATGCCTACTATTTCCGATATCCTTTTTTCAAGTCCATGTAAAGAAAATGGACTATGCCGAAATCCTAACTGTGAAACTGCTGTTGCACAATTTCCTGAAACTGGTAATTGGTATATTACCTTTGGACATGCAGGATATAATTCTCCTTCTAATAATGGTCATGGTTATTCATCTAAAGCAAAAGCTATTGCTGCTATGAAACGATATCTGAAAGGATAATAAAATGAAAGCTATCTGCCCCAAATGTGGTGAAACCATAATAATTACAAAGGATGAGCTTAACTATAATGCCGATGTATATTGTAAAAATGCTCATTATTTCAATGCTCGTAAACTTAGAAATGCAATGAGAACCATAGATGTTAAAGGAGAAGATCAAAAATGAGAAATTATTACATATATGATGAAAACTTGGAATTGATCGGTGTTTGTAATGATGGACGTAAACCTTCTGATTTTCAGTATGACATGTATATTAACATGGGATATTTAATTTGTTCAGAACCAATGGAAGAATAGAATATTCCTTGACATTTAACCTTAAATCAGATATGATCAAAAAACAATAAAAAAAAGGCAAAAAAATGCAAGAACAAATAATTCAATTCAAAAAAAATCCTAATGACATGAAAAACCTTGCTTCTTTTATAGGGCAACTGGTTGTAGATGGTATAGCCTACTATATAAAAGATTATGAAGATAATGTTGAGGTTCATATAACTGGTGGATACTAGAATATTAGGAGAGTAGCGGATTGGGAATTAGGCTACTCTCCATTCTCCTGTTGCTTATTACTTCCATGTTGCCCATTTGGACAACGAAAGGATTTTAAATGAATTTTTTTTCTGATAATCCCGAACCCACCCACTATAACCGTGAAACCACCATCCTTATTCAAGAAGCTCTTGATGTACTCTGTAAGGATATCACCAAAGATGCTTGTCCTTCTTGTGGCAAACCATTATCCATTGATCAAATTGACATGTATGATCATGAGTATGGATGGAAAATTACTCCATCTATATCTAAACAATGGTTATCCGTTCATTGCTCCAAATGTGATTTTGATATTTCTCTCAATAAAATAGGTGTACACAGATATTCAAACTCTCTTACTGGTTAATTATGACAAAAATAAAATGTTTTGATAAAAATTGCAAAAGCAATTATAAAAATTGGTGCTCTGAAAAAGAAATCATAATAATTGAAAATGATGGTAAATCTGTGTGTCAAAATAAAGAGATAAAAAAAAGTAAGGGGAAATAATGGGATACTTCATTAATGACCATATAAAGGAACATGCCATAGGCAAAACCATTTTGAATATCGTATCCACTGGTGATACCAATGTCTATGGACAAACAGAAATATTATTTGATGATGGTACTTATCTGAAACTCACTCCCCATATCGGAACAGAGAAGCTAGAATGTGGATGTGAAGTCAATAGACCCACCATTATTGTCACTCCCCATCCACTTCCCCATGAGGTAGAAAAATGAGACTGAAAAATCATGAAGACTGTACTCATCCAGATAAATCTGATTTTTCTTTCTTCAAAAATTTTTTAGGTGATGATACTGAAAAAGAAGAACACTTCTTTTGCCCTGATTGCCGTACTCATTGGTATAGGGGAAAGGTATGGAAAGCCAAAGATTGGGATAGATATGTTAATGACATGCAGGGAACCAATGAGAAAGGAACTTAATATGACAGCAGATGAGAAACTAATCAAAATCAAAAATATGGTTGAACTTGGTTTAAAAGCTCAATTAATGAGAGAGGATAGAAATTTGGCTACATGTTGGAGAATTAGTTTACGAATTGCTGATAGAATTGTAGCTGAATGTAAAAAAGAGGATATAT
>CBFCXS010000127.1:0-2750 GCA_965602085.1 Candidatus Woesearchaeota archaeon | reverse complement strand
TAGTATTCTTATAGTAACAATCATGATTGCCAACTATAATATGAGTCTCAAGGTCTTTAACTGCCCCTAAGATTTTTGCTATTCGGTGTGCTTGATGCTGTGTTTTAGTATTCAGACTTTTTCTATTATCAAAAAAGTCTCCTAAATGTATGATTTGATTTATATTATTCTTATGACAATACTTTACAACATACTTAAAAAAATTAAGGACTATATCTAACCATGCATCAGCATCAGAATACAATCCTAAATGAGTATCCGTAACAAGTAATTTTTTCACAGCTTTTTGCTCCTTTAAGGTTTTACAATTACTTTTTTCTTCTTTCTTTTCTTCTTCTTTTTAATTCCCCTGATAGCTTGATAATTAATCCCCTCCACATTGAAAAATGCATATTCACTATCAGAATTTGCATCAGTTACTATAAAATCTAAATTTTTATAGCAGATATCTTTAATAGCCGAATGTTCTTTTTGTTTGGAATTATAGTTCAGGAATGAATTGTGAATAACTTTAGAGAAATAAGCAAATGGATTTGGACTATCAACAGCAACATCAAAATTATGCATGTACTTTAAACAAGTCAGAACAGCTTCACAAACCATATCCTCTCTCCATGAATACCCTGCAAAACTGCCCTTACTTGAATATCTTTTTGCTAATAATAAGAACATCCTACCAAGTTCTTCTGTTTGAATCCCCTTTCGTATGTACTTCTCCAATTCTATTAACAATTTCTCATTACTAAGATAATTCATTTTCCTTCCAGATTGATGAAATCAATTATATCACAGCTTTTAAAATTGTTAATGTTTTATTTTCAAGAATATCTGACAGAACCATAAAAATCTTTCGAATAAATGCCTTTCCATCTATATGATGAAGTTCCTAATAAATATTCATCAGTTATATCAGGTTTATCATCATCATTAGCAACCAAAGGTCTCAACCATCTACGAGCACCCACTGAATTTCTGCCCGAATAAAACATTCTAAATGCCCCTCTATCATCAGTGATACCGTTAATTGTATCTGATGTACTATATATTAATCTTCTTTCATTAGCTGATGCTGCTGCTGCTGGCCCTGAAACAGATTCCATGAAGTAATTTCCTATCATATTAATACCGTGATTTTCCATTATTAATCTTCTCCTTTAAGTTTTTCTTCTAACTTCCTTTTCATTTCAGATAAAAATGAATTGGATTCAAATATTTTTAATTTTACAGCTTCTTTTTTCTTCTTGTTTAAGAATCTAATCTTCTTTTCAATGTTATCTGTTTCATATGTAAATCCAACTTTACTTCTTCTGCCCAATAATATATTAATATCATCAATTAATTCAACTACATCATTTTTGATACCATACTTCTCTTGAATTTTACGAACCAATTCTTCTTTGGAGTCTTCTACTATTCCAATATTAAGCTTTCTGAAATCATCAATATCAGAGTCTATAAATGATTTAAATTTCATTAGTATAACTCATAGTATAAATATAAACTTACGAATTGAACATTTGTGATTCCTCCACCCGGTGGTTCTCCCTCCAATCTGATAATATAACCAGAATGAGTATCTTGGGAATTAATTTCATTTGGTTGATGTTCATGACCCAATAGAGGATTTGCTTCCCAATAAGTATGAATATCCAATTGTTTCAATACAAACATTTCTCCATTACTCCAAAGATTGGTTAATGGAGAATTATAACTTCTATCACTTGCCCCCGTTCTTATATGATCAATTAATTGATCACCTGAACTATCAGAATCAATACCAATATCTTCTATAGTATGAATATGCATTACTTTTTTACCATGTTGACCGTCAATTTTCTGCCAGATAAATCTTAAATCTGGTGCTGGCCCTTCAGAGTATGCTTCTAATCTATACCCTATAAACCTAAAATTTCTGTTACCCATATCAGGATAACCAACATATCCATAATTGTAATTTATTCCTGCAATGGCCCCACTACTCACATCTATATTAGTAATGGCTAACCATTTCTTATCAGATTGATAGTAAGTCGAATGGTTTATTACAGGTCTTGCTGCTGAAGCATAAAGAGTGATTGTTTCCGTATCATCAGTCTGAACAACTCCCGTTACCTCATCTGCTGAATCGCCTACAATTACTAAGTCTCCCCCTGTTGTAAGCTGATTTACCTTTATGAAAGCATGGTGTCCTTGTGGCCCCCAATCAGCAGTAACATCCCCCGTAGCAGAACTACCAACAGTTACAAGTGACCCTGCTAATGGAATTTGAACATCAGTAACACCTGATAATGGTAAATTAAAACTGACTATTTGCATTTGATCATCTAAAACTAAAGGATCAACATAAATACTTCCAGAAGTCGAATGAGAATTAACTACTAACCCAATAAAACCTTGTCTATTTGGTGAAACAGGTCTTTCCATAGACATAACACCTGCACTAGCAGAAGATACCCACAACTCAGCCCCTTCTGTAAGCAAGCTAGTATCTATATCTCTAACTAATCCTCTTTTTGTTACATAACCACTTTGACCTGCTGAAATTACATGTGTAGTCACTCCAAGTCCTGCTAAAGAAAATCCAAGATCGGACTTTGCAGGAGCAACAATAACAACTGCATTACTAGAACCTGATATATAAACAGGAGTACCATCAGGTATATCTTCACCTGATTGATTTATTACTCTAATAATAGTTTCTTGTCCTATTTGAAGTCTCATTGCAGATATATCATTATGCATCTGCATAG
>CBFCXS010000126.1:0-2763 GCA_965602085.1 Candidatus Woesearchaeota archaeon | reverse complement strand
TTCAATTTCTTCACTATTTAAATATTTCTTTAAAGCCTTCAATTTAACAAAATCACCCTCAGGAACATCAGAATATAGTATATCATTCTCATCTATCTGCCTTCCAACAGTTATACCCTTAAGAGCTATAGCCACTTCTTTACCCTTTTCAGCCTCAGGGATAAACTCCCCCTCTAATTGCATACTTTCAACTTTACTCAATTTACTTCCATCTTCCTTCATTAGAGGAGTATTATTCTTCAACTTACCACCTAATATCATAACACCAACTACAGCAGGATTACTCTGTCTAAAAACACACCCACGTAGAATCTGAACCTTGCAAGGAACAGTTAAATTCTCCAAATCTTTTGACTCAAGTCTTTTCTTCTCAGATTCAATCCAACCTTTATATTCATCAATGATTCTGTAAATAACATCATGAGTAATTAGCTTAACACTCTTCTCTTTCTCAACAACTTTAACATTAAAACCTAAAATAACTTTATCAAGCACTTCTTTAGCAGCTTTTGCTTCCATTATATCTTTCTTATTTATGTCACCAATACTTGCTCTCTTAATTTTTATTCCTTCTTCTCTTAACAAACCAACTAAAGCTTCCAAACTTCCTAAACTATCAGCCTTTACAACCACACCATCTTTTTCAGTTTCAACTAAAACTTCTGAAACTTCTTTTTGTACTTCTTTCTTAACTTTCTCCAAATCTTTATTAGCAACAGAAAGAGGCATACCAGAAACAACATCATCTAGACCAACAGCATTTATTTTTACACCAATTGCAGCACTAACATTCTTAACTTTTTTTAATTTCTTTCCTCTATCAGGTTCAAACAAACCTTTAACTTTTGTAACTATAGCTTTATCTAAACCACCAATTACAATTTGATCTCCTTCTTTCAGAGAACCATCATAAAGAATAACATCCATAGTTTTACCAAGACCTTTTTCTTCCTTAACTTCTAGAACTACACCTTTACCAGCACCTTTCTTAACTTCTAATTTTTTTTCTAAAAATCTTTGACCTAAACCAACTAACAACATTAACAACTCAGCTACACCCTCACCACTTTTAGCAGAACAAGGAACTATAGCAACTTGCTTTGTATAATCATCAACTCTATCAAATCTTTCAGAATTCAAACCTTCCTCACTTAACTTTCCTAAAACTTCATATAATTTTTTATCTAACTCACCAATAACTCTTGTTGATTGAGAATTTATATTGTCAATTAAGTTTTTCTTAACATTGCTTTGCCACCCAGAAATTAAATCAACTTTATTCAGAGCAATAATAAAAGGAGTTTTATATTCTTTTAAAATTTTTACACACTCAAAACTCTGCTCCATCATACCTTCATTTATATCAATAACTAATATTGCTATGTCAGCTAAGTTTCCACCTCTCTTTCTTAGATTATTAAAAGCAGCATGACCAGGTGTATCAATAAATAAGATACCAGGTATTGTTAATTTAATCTTTAATTGGTCCAATAATTTCCCAGAAATTTTCTTTATAGTCTCTAATGGAATATTTGTAGAAGAAATAGCTTGGGTTATACCACCAGCTTCACCTTTTACAACAGCCGTACCTCTAATCTTATCTAATATGCTGGTCTTTCCGTGATCTATATGACCAACTACAGTACAAATTGGCTGTCTTATCATAACAATACCAAAAGCAAGAATTAGTTTTTAAATGTTACTTCTTAGACAACTTAGTTTCATGACTAGGTTTCTCAGATTTATTCACAATATCTTTTCTTTCTTCAGATTTTGAAGGTTCAGTAGCTAACTTCCCAGACTTCAACTTTGGTTTATGTTTTTTATCAGCTAAATCTTTACTTTTCTCTTTGATCACTTTATCTTTTTCTTTTTTCTCTTCTTCTTTAGGAGTCTCTTCTTTCTTACCAATTATTTTATCTTTAACTTTAGCTAACTTCCCCTTCTCTTCAACAACAACTTTCTCTACAGGAGCACCAGGTATCTCAGCAATTAAAACATCCTCATCTTTTCTTTTTACAGTTCTAATCTCAACTTGAACATGATGAGGAACATTCTTACGACCGTGCTCAAGAATTTTCTGATTTAAAGAACCACCAATTAAAACATCTTCCTTAAGATGTCTTAATAAAAATTTACGGAGAGCCCTAATAGCCTTATTAGCCCTTTTATATTTAGGTACCTTCATTACTTCTTTTCGTAGAGGAATATTATAAGTTTTCATACTCTAGTTTTTGTTCTCCTCCAACTTCTTTTAACAGTAGTGTGTCTACCAGGATGAACCCTACGACCAGTACCATATATTTTAGCAACTGTCCAAAAAGGAGCCCACTTTGTCTGCCTATTCTTCTTAGCCAATCTATTCTTCTTAGCTGGACTTTTAACTCTTGCCACTTTTCAACTCCTTACTCATAGAGTTTAAAAATTTCAAACCTTTAGAAGTAATTACTCTTCCTTTGTGTCCTGATTTCTCACCTTGTTTAGTAAACTCAGCTTTCTCTAATTGTTGTAATATAACTCTGATTATCTTTCCACTACCAGGATATACTTTTTTTCCTTTATGACCTCTTCTAGCTTTTCCACCATAATCTTTTCTTAACTTACTAACACCTATAGGACCTTTAATACAAATCTTTCTCAATATAGAAGCTGCTCTCATATACCACCAGTCTTGTTTCACTGGCTGTCTTTCTCTTGCAGCACTAGTCTTAACAAATTTAGCCCACTCAGGCATTTTTAATTGTTCTAACTTCTTAAGCTCTT
>CBFCXS010000125.1:0-2789 GCA_965602085.1 Candidatus Woesearchaeota archaeon | reverse complement strand
AAAATAAGAGTTAAGAGAGTAGAGACAGTTGATGGAGTAGATTCTATTGAATATACTGAATGGAGTGAATCAACAGACCCTACAGTAGCTCAAGTAAATGGAATTGATAGGGGATGGTGGTTATTTGCTTGGCTTGATGCAACAGGCCCAATAATAATACCATAAATAAGTAAAATAAGAAAAGTAATAGGAGGTAGTAAAAAATGGCTAAAGCAGCAGAATTTAAAATTAGATTTTTAGCATCAGATTCTCCTGATGTTACAACAAACAAATTATATTGGGTAGAAGCACCTGCTCCTGTTGATTATACTTCACCTTGGGTAGATGTAGGAAATGTTAAAGATGTTGATGGGTTTATTAATGTTGACTTAGGGGCAGTATTGGGTGTTCATCAGTTAGACGGAGTTTTTAATATAGGGGTAGCAGCAGTTGACGATCTTGGTAATGAAGCTGATATGTCAAAGGCAAACGATCTCCCTTTAGATTTCGTGGCCCCGAATCCTGTTGGGAATATAGAAATATTGTAGATATAGTTCGGTGTTTGTGGGTTAAATGGTGGTGGAGAAAGAAAGGAAAAATTCCAAAACCAAAAATCCCATAAATATTGTGCCACAGGACGAAACGGGATAATAGTGATAATCATTACTATTATCCCATTCTAATATTATTTAATTCTTTTATTTCAGGTTCATATTCTGGAACTAATTTTTCCCTGCATTTATAGCAAATTCCATTGATAATTTGCCCTTGTCCACGTCTGTATCTACGTCCACAGCATTTAGCAGGTCTGATTTTTCTCCTTTTAAAATTTGGAAGTTTCACCTTGCTTTTTTTCATGCCCATTTGTATCAAAATCCATCATTTTTGTCAATCAAAATCATAAAAGTTCAAAAAAAATATAAGTATATTTAGAGTGAGTGTAACATTATGTAAATCTTGTACAAGATTTACAAATAGGAGATAAAATGAGACTGAAACATTATATATCAGAAGGTGGGGGATTTGGAGTGACCACTCAAAAAGATAGAACAGGTCATATTCATGCTGCAATGGTGGATGCTGATGGGGATGGGAAAACAGTTGATACTAAAGGTGGACAAGATCATGAACATATTATAAAACAATGGTTATGTCAACCTGCTAAAGGTCATATACATAATATATCGGATATGTAGGGGGAGCAACAAATGACTTTAGAAGTTTTGATGGATAGAGTAATGCAATATATATCCATTATAGATGAACAGATAGATATATTAAAAACACTTAATGTTGACTCTGACCCCGAATGGGATTTTTATAATGAATCTTCTGATATATTATTATTCATCTATATTTTAGCAGAGCTAATAAAAACTGAAGCAATGCTATTGAGACAAATAATTATAGAGATTGAATAGATGAAGATAAAGAGATGAAATCATATAAATTCTTCTGGTTGGAAGAAAGTAAAAAAAGGGTAAATAAAATGGCATTACAATATTTTCTTCAAGAGGGAGTAGAGGGAGCACAAAACCTAAAAACTCTATATAAAGAACTTAACAATGAATTTTTTGGTGGATCATTGCCTACCATTCCCGTTAAGTGGAGTGGAAGACTAAAAAGAGCAATAGGACAAGCATCATGTAAATATAAAAGAAATTCATTGAATGCAGGAAAGGCAACTAGCTTTGAAAAGTATATGAAAGAGATACCTATTGCTAATGTAGAAATAAATATGAGTTCACTATTTATCAAACTATCTACAGCATTTGACTTAAATTTGCCTGATGTAAAAGCAGTTATGCTTCATGAGATGGTTCATATCAAGTTATATACTCAAAAGAAATTAGGTGGACATCATGACACACCTGAATTTGATGGATGGATTAGAAAGTTAAGTGATTTATCCGGTTTAAAAATTCCTTTCAAAGAAACTGAATTCAAAAAATCCCCAAAACTACAAGCTAAAGAAGGATATTTAATATTACTCATATTAATGAATGGAACTTTTGGTATAACTTCATATTCTAAAAATTTTCTGATGAGTAAGTGGCTGTTATTCTCACAAAGAATGACAGAAATACCTTCCCTATCAAGCAAGATTCAACGATTATATGGTTATAAGATATCTCATCCGATTGTTGGAACTATGACAGGTAAAAGAAGTATAAAGGGAATTAGTTGGTCAACTATAGATGAGGAAACGGCTGAAGAAATAAAAAAAGGAAAGCTATTTCTATCAGCAGATAAAGAAGGTGGAACATTAATACCTAGAGTATTAGGTGTAAGAGATGATGAATTTGATTTGAGTGGAGAACTTCAATTTAAGAAGGGGAAACTTATTAATCTAAGTAAAAACAAACCAGAACCAGAACCAGAACCAGAACCAGAACCAGTAAGAAAGAAAAAACAATTGAGTGCAGATGATATAGCTCTTTTAAAAGCAAGAGGGGGAACGGGGAGAGTAACAACTAAAAGATATGGATATTAGCTTAAGATTGGAGAAAGAAATAATGAAAATAGAAAAGTATTTAAAAGAAGTATCACTTGAAGACGTACAAAGAGCCGATATGAAAAAATGGCTAATTGCTACATTCAATAAGTATAATGAATCTCTACAATATATGGCTAAAGTTAATATAAGAGATGATGATATAAGCAAAGAATGGAAAAAGATTGATAAAGCAATTGATAATATTAGCAGAATAGCCAATAAAAAAGGTTATTTTAAATAGGAGGAAGGATTATGGACGTAGTAGACAAATATTTAGGGGAAGGTGGAAGTTTCGGTAAAACAGATAAACCAG
>CBFCXS010000124.1:0-2796 GCA_965602085.1 Candidatus Woesearchaeota archaeon | reverse complement strand
GTATCAGAACATTTTGGTAGATGCCCACAGTTTACAATTGTAGAAATTAGAGAAAACAAGGTAATTAAAAAAGAAATCATAAATAATCCAGGGCATAAAGTAGGTTTTCTCCCCAAATTTCTTAGTGAACAAGGAGTAGAATATGTTATAGCAGGTGGAGCAGGTTTTAGAGCACAGCAATTTTTTAATGAATTTGGAATTAAACTAATTACAGGAGTGCAGGGAAAAATTGATGATATAATAAAATCTTTCATAAACAAAGAACTAAAAGACGGAGAAAGTTTTTGCAAACCTGGTAAAGGCAAAGGTTATGGAATAGAAAAAGAAGATAAAACATGATAATAGCAGTAACAGGTGGAAAAGGTGGAACAGGAAAATCTACAGTAGCAATAAATCTAGCAGTAGAATTTGCAAAAAAAAACAAAACATTATTAGTAGATGCAGATGCAGAATGCCCAAATGACCACTTATTATTATCAATAAAAAGAAAAAAATATTCTATTGTCTACTCTTTAATACCCAAATTCAATTACAAAAAATGTATTAAATGTGGCAAATGTGCTACAGTTTGCAAACAAAACGCTATAGTTTTTGTTAAAGATAAATATCCCGCTTTTATACCAGATGTTTGTATTGGATGTCAAGCCTGTATTGTAGCCTGCCCACAAAAAGCCATAACAAAATCAAAAAAGCAAATAGGAACAATTTATACAGGAAAAAAATATAATGTTAATCTAATCTCAAGTGAATTAAAACTGGGAGAATTAGCATCAGGAGAAGTAGTAGCGAGTGTAAGAAATAAAGCAGGAAAATTATCAAAAAAATTAAAACCAAAAATAACTTTAATAGACTCAGCAGCAGGCATAGGATGTCCAGTTATAGCATCTTTAACAGGAACAGATTATATAGTTGCAGTAACAGAACCAACACCATCAGCTCTACATGACCTAAAAAGAGTATTGTATTTAGCAAAACATTTCAATATAAAACATGGGATTATAATAAACAAATCTGATTTGGAAAAAAGTTTTTGTAAAAAAATAGAAAAATATGCTAAACAAGAAAAAATACCAATTATAGGTTATATTCCTTATAACAAAGATTTCTTAAACTCAACTTTAAAAATGAAGCCAGTAACAGAAATAAATCCAATATATAAGGGAGTGTTTAATAGGATAATAAATATAATATATACCAAATAACACAAACATTTATATACAAAATAAAAAAACTAAAATCTAATGACAGAAGAATTACCTTTACCAAAGGAAGACAAACAAGTGGTAGAGAAACCAAAAAACATTTACAAAATTCTTACAATTGTTTTTGCAATTTTATTAATAATTACAATTATCAAACCTTTCTCAGGTGGGATTTCAGAGGGTGAAGCACAAGAAAAAGCTATAGCACATATAAACGAAGTATTACAGGGAAGAGCTATAGCAAATGTAGATTCTATAACAGAGGAAAACAACCTATACAAATTAGATCTTAATATAGGGGGAGAGGTGATAGAATCTTACATGACAAAAGATGGTTCATTGTTATTTCCAAGTGCTATGGATTTAACACAACCAATACAAACAATCACAGGTTCAACTGCACAAGAACAAGAAGATTGGAGTGTTTTTGAAGAAGAACTTCCTGAAAATATTATATCACAAATATCATCTTTTGAAAATGAACAACCAGAAATATATGAAGGAAAAATCCTAGAATTTAAAAATTATGAATTAATTCCTAACTCTTTAATAGTTCTTTACTCCGCAGGATGTGGGTGGTGTGGAGAATATTACCCAGTTCTTTTAGAAGCTAAAGAAAAATACCCAGAAATAACTATTTATACTTTAGATTTATCAATATCTCAAGACATAGCAAATAAATATGGTATAACAGGAACACCTGCAAATATAATTAATGGGAAATATTTAGTAAGTGGTTATATGCCAATTGAAGATTTAACAGAAACTTTAAATAAATTAGAATAAAATTCTTTTTTAATGATACCTTACATCTACAAACCAATTTTAGCGCAAATAGGACCAATTACAATTCACACCTGGGGAGCAATTGCAGCACTAGCATTTTTAGCAGCTTACATCCTTTTAATAAAAAAATCAAAACTTAACAAAACACACCTAGAAAATTTATTCTTCATAATTCTAATTTCATCAATCATAGGTTCAAGAATACTATACTTAATAGAATTCCCACCTAAAACTATTTTCGAAGCAATTACAATTTGGAAAGGAGGACTATCTTTATATGGAGGATTATTCCTAGCAATTCTATCATTCTATATTTACATTAAAAAATTCAACTTAAACTTCATAAAATACGCAAACACATTCACTCCACCATTAGTTCTAGGATTACTAATTGGAAGAATAGCCTGTCTAGTAGGAGATGGAGGACATCTAGGAAAAGTAACAAATTTCTTCTTAGGAACAAATGTATTAGGAACAACTTATCATTACACAGCTTTATACTCAATAATAGTCTTAGCAATAATTTTCCTAACCCTAACAAAAATAAAAAGAAAATTCATTTACTTCTTAATATTATACCCAACTGCAAGATTCTTAATAGATTTAACACGAGCAGACCCAACATACCTAAACCTAACATTAGCACAATACTCTTGTATAGCAACCTTTATAATAGGATTAATTCTTCTTTTTAAACATGAAAATAAAAGTTTATAGTACAAAATCATGTCCTTATTGTGACAAAGTAAAAGATTACCTAAAAGAAAAAGGAGTAGACTTTGAAGAAATAAAAGTAGATGAAGACCAA
>CBFCXS010000123.1:0-2819 GCA_965602085.1 Candidatus Woesearchaeota archaeon | reverse complement strand
TGTTTAGAACAATAAATCTACATAAGGGTTGGGATGAGTTGGTTTAGTAAAAGTTAAATTAATTATTTAAAAGAATACCTTTTACCAATACACTTATAAACTAAAGTTAACATCAATTAACTATGGTTAATATATATAAACTAAAGTTAACAAACTTGCAACAAGAGATATTAAGAATATTATTCATAAAAACAAATATATCTCTAAACCAAAGAAAACTAGCAAAAATTCTCAAAGTTTCACCCCCAGCAATCATGAAAGCCCTTCCAGAATTAAAAAAACAAAATCTAATCAAACTTGAACAGGACAAAGAATCAAAAAGATGGTCTATTGAGTTAAACAGAAGCAACCATGAAACAATGCAACTGAAAAGAATAGATAATTTAAGAAATATATATGAGTCAAGATTATTCAACTTTCTTGAAAAAGAATTTGCAGGAGCAACAATTATATTATTTGGTTCATATTCCAGAGGAGAAGATACAACCTCTTCAGACATTGATATAGCAGTTGTAGGAAGAAAAGAAAAAAATATTAACTTAACAGAATTTGAAAAAAAATTAGAAAGAAATATAATAATAAATAATTATAGTTCTTTTAAAAATATACATAAAAATCTAAAGGAAAATATATGTAATGGTATTGTTCTCGCAGGTGGAATTGAATTATGAGGCCTATTAAGGAGTTTAATGAATTTATAGATACTGGAACTGTTAAAAAACAATCTCCTGATAAATCAAGAGCAGAATTTTTAATAAAAGAAGCAGAAATTTCTTTTGAAGGGCTAAAAGAAAGAATTGAGAAAATGGGGGTTAACAGAAGAAATGCAAATTCTATTGTAAAGGACTGTTATGATATAATTATGGAATTAATAAGAGCTGAAATGCTTTTGAAGGGATATAATGCAACAGGAATAGGAGCTCACGGAGCTGAAGTTTCTTATATGAGAGTTCTTGGATTTAATGAAAAAACAGTTCAATTTGCAGACCAGTTAAGATATTTTAGGAATGGAACAGTCTATTATGGAACAATTCTGGATGAAGAATATGCAGAAAAAGTTATAAAATTTGCAAAGGAAAATTATCCTAAGCTGAGAAGAATCATTAAATAGTAAAATACTCCTATAAACTTTTATCTATAAAGATAATTTCCCTCCTCAGTGTTTAAGTAAGTTTTATAAACAAGTTATATACTATTTATAGAAAATAAAAATGCCATTAGATATAGACATATTGGAAATTGAAAAACCTTTAGAAGAAGGAGAAGAATTTAGAAATTGTGTTATGGAAGGTCAAGCAGCTACAATAGTAGTTACTAGAGATAGAGTAGTTGTACAAGTTGGAGGAGCAATGCCTTATGAAACTGCTTTAGATAGCCCTGAAGAAGTTGTAAAAGATTATTTTCATTTGTTTAGAAGTAGGGCTGAAAGAGCTAGAATGGAAGACCCTTTTGTATTTAATCCAGAGCATAAGAAAGTAATAGTTAGGTATAATGATCCTAAATTTGTTCAATAAAAAGTAAAATACTCTAACCCAATTCTAATACATTTTACCTATAGAACAATAAATTTCCTTCTTCAATGTTTAAGTAAGTTTTATAAGGGTGTTATTAATTATTTATAAAGATTAAAATGTCAAGATTAAATAATTTATATCAAAACATTAAAAACCATTCAAGACAAATAGGATTTTGTTTTGGTATCATTGCAGCACTTACTGGAATTAGGGGTTGTGTTAAAGGCATAGGTGAAGAATTATATAGAGGAAAAATTAATGGTCAAGAAGTTGTTTATGAAGAAGGAATACTAGACTTTTTTGGGCAGTCCCCAGTAAGTGCAAGAAATATCATGACTATCAAAGAAGGGGATATAACTTATATTTTTGAAGATAGAAGGGAAGAAATAGGGATAGATTGGAAAAAAGAAACAAAACCCCTTTTTAAAGGTGATAGATTAGAGCGTGTTTGTATAATTAAAGGGGAAAATGAAAGATGGTATGGAGGTCTTGCCCCAGATCCTGATGTAAATACAATTGATGGTAAACACACAAAAGAAATTTTAGATAGAGCAACTATAAAGTATAATGAATTAAGAGTCCAAATAAGAAAGGAATTGAGAGATAGATATGAAAAAGAACATAGTCCTCTTGAAGAAGCAATAGGGGAAAATGAAATACCAGAAGAATTAGTAGAAGCTACTCCACAATAAAAAGTAAAAATACTCCTATAAACTTCTATTAAATTTTACCCATACACCCCAAATAGAGTCACAACCACCAAATAGTAACATTTATATACCCCATAATTCACCATAATATAAAGCATAAGAGAGAGTACTTGTCGCAAAACATTTCGCTTTTTCTAGAGAAGTGCTAAAATAACAATGAAATTTGAAGATTTAGAAATAAATAGAGAATTACTAACATCAATTAAACAGTTAGGTATAGTTGAACCTACGCAAATACAAGAACTATCAATCCCCCATATAATTAAAAAAAGAGATGTTATAGGAGAATCAGCTACTGGCTCTGGTAAAACACTAGCATTTGGTTGTGCTATAGCAGAACAAGTTATACCAAAACAAGGCATACAAGCATTAATTCTAACCCCAACAAGAGAACTTGCAGAACAAGTAAAAAATATGATAAAATCTCTTACAACTAACCTAAGAATTACACCTATTTATGGTGGAATCTCAATTAATCCTCAAATTCAAGAACTACAAAGAGCAGAAGTAGTTGTTGCAACCCCAGGTAGACTATTAGATCACCTGAAAAGAAGAACAATTAATCTATCAAAAATCAAAATATTAGTATTAGATG
>CBFCXS010000122.1:0-2852 GCA_965602085.1 Candidatus Woesearchaeota archaeon | reverse complement strand
GGTCAAAGAAATGTATCTCATTCAAATAGGAAAGTAGGATTGCCTAAATTAAATTCTAAAAAATTTGCTGAATTTTATGGAATAATGTTAGGAGATGGTTGTATCTATTCTAATTTGTCAGGGATTTGTATAAGTGGGCATAGTATCTTAGACAAAGATTATTTAGAAAATTATGTAAATAATTTAATTTTGGACTTATTTAAAATTAAACCTAAATTCTATTATTCAAAAAAACAAAAGGCGTTGAGATGTATTTTGTATAGTAAAAAAGTAGTTTTATTTTTAAAAAAAATTGGATTTCCTATAGGTAAAAAATTAACACAAAAAGTAAAAATTCCACAATTATTTTTTAATAGTAAATTATTAATCAAAAACTGTATAAAAGGCATGACTGATACTGATGGGAGTGTATACCCACATAGAAAAAAAAGTATTATAATAGATATCACAATTAATAATAATTATTTATTAAATTCTTATTTAAAAGCATTTAAAAGAATTGGTTTTGGGATTAAATGTACTAGAAATAGACTTTATTTATATGGAAAAGATAAATCTAAAGAATATTTTAGTAGGATAGGAAGCTCTAATACCAAACATATATTAAAGTATGAAAATTTTGTTAAAAAAGGATTTGTTCCAAAATCTAATGATATAGAAAATCTTTTAAAAGAGAAATATACTCTTAATAATAATGGGCCGGTGGTCTAGTAGTTAAGTCTATAAATTAAGTTTTTAGGCTCTATAGAGGACATCACCCTTACAAGGTGAGGATCCCAGGTGCAAATCCTGGTCGGCCCACTCTTTATGCGGTAGTAGTATAGTGGTTAGTATTGGGCGTTGCCAACGCTCTGACCTGGGTTCGAGTCCCAGCTACCGCATTCTCTAGTAAATTTATTAAAGTTGTAAAATAATATTTAGTTTAATATGGGTAAAAAGAAAATAATTGCAGCTCTTTGTGGAAGTTCTGATTGGGGTAAATTACCTTATGAAAAAGAGAAGTATAATCCAGAGATATTAAGAAGATTGTATTCAAGTTTAATATTAAAAGCAAGAATAGAGGGTGTTGAAATTTATAGGACAAGTTATAAGTGGTATGATAAAAACAGAGACATATTTAAGAAATGTTGGTCATATAATAAAAGAGATGGCTGGATAAAAGTATATAATATTAAAGCTGATGTGATTTATGACAAAGATGCTTATTCTGAGAAAACAAATAAGCTAAGAAAATTTTTCTCCAAAAGAGGAATTTTGTTTAATTCTCTTTACATACAGGATATTTGTACTAATAAATATAAAACATATAAACTTTTTAGAAAATTTGTTCCAAAAACTTTTCTTATTAAGAATAAGAATGATTTGAAAAAGGCCTTAGAGAAGATAAAAACTGGAAAAGCTGTTTTCAAGCCAACAAAAGGTTCTAGTGCAAGAGGAATTATAATCTGCGATAAGAAAGACTTATTGAAAAAGGTAAGAAAGATTAAGGAAGAACATGTATTGCAAGAATTTATTGTTTGTAAAAAAGATAGAATGATTAAAGGAGTTTGTGATATTAGAGTGGTGATAAGTCAAGGTAAAATAATTGATTCATATATGAGGATTTCTAAAAATAAAAATATATTGGTGAGTAATATTGCTGCTGGGGGCAGAGAGATTTATATTCCAAAAAACAAAATTCCAAAACAGATTATTAGATTAGCAAGGTTAATAGATAATAAATTTAAAGGATATAAAGCGAGAATGTACACAGCAGATTTTTTAATTGATAAAAATGGTAGAACTTGGTTAATAGAGTTAAATGATAAACCAGCTATCTTTATCAAAAAAAATGTTTGTGCTTGGAAAGAAAGGGAGAGCAAAGCTATCAAAGCTATAATTGATAATTTAAAAACATTTTTATATTCTTTATAGTATAATATCAATAATATGATTGATAATTACCATAAAATTGATAATGAACTTTATTATTATTTTAGAAAAACTTTTGCCTATCCAAGGCCAATAAATACTGAAATAGAGAAAAAGAAAACATTAAAGGATAGGCAGTATAATCCTCAATTGAAATATGAAATACATCCTACTAGTCTTTATCAAATTAGACAAAAATTAAAAAAGCTAGAAATTTCTAAAGGTATTTTTGGTGATATTTTAAATAAAAAGAGAGAAGAATTAGTTAACATGTGTAATCTATTAATTAATACTGGAAATAAAAAATTCACTGATTACTCTTTAAAATTGTTTGGTAAACCAAGTAAAGACTTAGTTAAAAAAGCATATAAAATAGCAGAAATGAAAGTAGTTGAAGAAAATGGTGAAAAAAAGCATAACTCTGTTTCTGGAGTCAAAAAGATGCTTGATTCTTTATTAAAACATGGATTTAAATGGCAAGTAAAGGCGAAAGACATGGTTGTTGGTGCAAGATTTAATTTATCTAAAAAAGTTCTTTTTATTAATAAAAACAGAATGTTTAGTGATGATGATTTAAAAAGATTAATTGTTCATGAGATTGGTACACATATAGCAAGAGCTGAAAATGGCAGGACACAAAGATATCTTTTATTCTTTTATGGATTTCCAAGTTACATAGAAACTGAAGAAGGTTTAGCTGTATATAATGAAAAAATAAATAAATTATTATCAAATCATACTTTAAAACATTATGCTGGCAGAGTTATAGCTGTTCATTTAGCATTAGATAATTCTTTTTCTATAGTATACAATGAGTTATTACAATACTTTGATAAGTATAATGCCTGGAATTTGGCTGTTAGAGCTAAAAGAGGTTTGATTGATACTTCAAAAAAAGGTGCTTTTACCAAAGATTATGTTTATTTGAAAGGAAAGTATTC
>CBFCXS010000121.1:0-2889 GCA_965602085.1 Candidatus Woesearchaeota archaeon | reverse complement strand
TGGAGAAATAAAATGCCATACCAAAAAAGAAAAAAGAACACAAGGCAAAGAGGATCCAAAACACACGGTTGGGGTTCAATGAAGAAGCATAGAGGAGCAGGTAATAGAGGGGGTAGAGGTATGGCTGGCTCAGGTAAGAGAGCAAAACAAAAGAAAACATTAATCCTAAAACTCTACAAAAATAATTACCTAGGTAAAAAAGGTTTCAACAGACCGCAAAAAGTAATTAAAAAAATAATAACAATTAATATTAAAGACCTAAAAAAATTCAAGACAACAGAATTAAACCTAACAAAATTAGGATACAATAAACTTTTAGGTAAAGGAAAAATAAAAGAAAAATATAACATTAAAGCACAAGCATGTTCTAAATTAGCTAAAAAAAGAATTGAAGAAGTTGGAGGAACAGTAACAATAGAAAGATGAACATAATAAAAGCAATAAATTCTTTTTTCCCAGAAATAAGATCTCCAACAGAAAAGAGAGTTCCTTTCAAAGTAAAAATGAAGTGGACTCTGATAGTTCTTCTTGCGTTCTTTATATTAGGAGTTATTCCACTATATGGTTTAGGACAAAACGCATTAGCTCAATTTGAATATTTATCTATTATATTAGGAGCAAAGTTTGGCTCATTAATTTCATTAGGTATAGGACCTATAGTAACTGCATCAATCGTATTACAATTATTAGTAGGTTCTGGTCTACTAAACATAGATACATCAACACATGAAGGAAAACAAAAGTTCCAAGGATTACAAAAGATAATGCAAGTATTTTTCATAGTATTTGAATCACTAATCTATGTATATATGGGGGGTTTAGCTCCATCAGCAGATTTACCTTTAAGCACGTTTAATTTATTCCAAATTTTCTTAGTAATCCAACTAATGGTTGGTGGATTTTTAATATTATTAATGGATGAGGTTTGTACTAAATGGGGGATTGGTTCAGGAGTATCACTATTTATTGCAGCTGGAGTTTCAACAGAAGTATTTGTTAGAGCATTCTCACCTTTATCAACAGTTGGAAAAATAGCATTTGGTTCAGGAGAAGCACCCATAGGAAAAGTTTGGGTATTATTCCAATCCTTAATGAGTAGCAATCCTACAGGAGCACTATTGGCATTCTCAGCTATCCTATTCACAATAGTTGTATTCCTCATGTCAGTTTATGCTCAGGCAATGAAGGTAGAAATACCACTAAGTTTTGGTAGAGTTAGAGGTTATGGTATAAGATGGCCTTTAAAATTCATGTACACATCAAATATCCCAGTTATATTAGTTGCAGCATTAATAGCTAACATACAATTATGGGCACGTTTAATGCAAAGTTGGACTCAAGAAGCAACATCTGGTGCACTTAGATTTTTTTCAGTATATATACTAGGACAATATGCAGGACAATCACCAGCAGGTAATGGATTAATTGGTTATCTATTCTCACCAAACATACCAGAATTATTAGTTACACATACATTTACTTTACATACTTTAGCGCAAATATTTGTATATGCAGGATTCATGATGGGTGGAGCAGTATTATTCTCAATATTCTGGGTGCAAAGCTCACAAATGGATGCAAAATCTCAAGCAAAACAAATTATGTCATCTGGATTGCAAATTCCAGGATTTAGAAGAGATGAAAGAGTTTTAGAAAGAATTTTAAGCAGATATATATTCCCACTAACTATAATGGGAGGTCTTGCTGTAGGATTTTTAGCCTCTTCAGCAGATCTTTTAGGTGCACTAACTCGTGGAACAGGTATATTATTAACAGTTATGATTATATACAAGTTCTATGAAGATATTGCACAGCAGCACATGATGGATATGTATCCAGCATTGAGGAAGATGATACAATAAAATGGTATTAGATAACTTTTTTAATTTAATATTAGGATGGGTTCAACTATTTGGTAGTCCTTTTAATGTTATTATTGTATCTTTCATTATTACATTCCTAATTACTTTGTCTTACAAATTCCTAACAAATCAAACTACAATGAAAGAATTAAAAGAAAAAATGAAAGACTTTCAAAAACAAATGAAAGAACACAAAGGAGATATGGAAAAATATAAAGAAATTCAAAAAGAAGCTATGAGTTCACAAATGCAATATATGAAACACTCTTGGAAACCAATGTTGTATACATTCCTGCCATTAATCTTAATATTTAGTTGGATGAGGGCTACATTTAATTCAGGAGCAGATATATTAACTTGGGGAGTAAAAATTCCTTTATTTGGAACAGGTTTAGGATGGTTAGGAGTTTATATTTTTTCATCAATTATATTTAGTACAATATTAAGGAAGGTTATGAAAATACATTAAAAATGCCAATACAACCACATAGAACACGGACATTAAGAAGAATAAAAGTTAGAACTCCAAGAGGAGTTAAGACACATTACAAAAAAAGAAAACCTAAAGCAGCTCACTGTGGAGGATGTAGAAAAGTTTTACACGGAGTTCCAAGAGGTTTACCACATCAAATTAGAAGACTTCCAAAAACACAAAGAAGACCTGAAAGAAAATATGGTGGAGTTTTTTGTCCAGCATGTTTGAAAGGTATGTTCAAGGATCAGTACTTAAAAAAACAAGCTAAGTTAGAAGTTGGTAGAGTTTGCATAAAACTTTCAGGAAGAGAAGCAGGAAACTTCTGTGTAATTGTAGATAAAAAAGATGATAACTTTGTTTTAGTTGATGGTCAAGTTAAAAGAAGAAGATGTAATATAGATCATTTAATATTCTTAGAGCAAAAAATTGCTATTAAAAAAGGTGCTACAACAGCAGATGTAACTAAAGGTCTTAAAAAATTAAAAATAGAAGTTAAAGCAAAAAAATCAAAAAAAGCAAAACCAAGACCAAGAAAAAATAGAAAGAAAAAAG
>CBFCXS010000120.1:0-2911 GCA_965602085.1 Candidatus Woesearchaeota archaeon | reverse complement strand
GTATGTTGCATGGAAAGACTGGTTTGATGATCATAAATATATATTAAATGAGAAGGGTCAGACTGAGGGTCGCTCTGGACAATATATGGAGAAGAAAATTGAGTGGGTTGCTTATAGAAATGTTACTAGTTATGTAAGATTTAATATAGATATTTTTTTATGGGTGCGCAGAATGAGGCAGGTTACTATTGAACACAAAGGTAGGAAGCAGAAAGTATGGAGAGGGGATTTGTATATAGGCTTCAAAGGTTATTTGAAAAAAGATTATGGCGGTAGATGGAAGAAATATGAATTTTTAAGGCAGATGTTGGATAGGTATATATTGAAATGGAAGTTAGTTATGTATGAGGGTAAGATATGGGCAGAGACTAATGATTTGATTGCTGTAACTAAGAAACATATGGGTATGATGCCTTTGAAGGGTGAAGGTTCTATGAAGAGACCTTCTAGGTAGTTAGAGCATATTCTTCAAATTTATATGTTTTTAAAACTAACATTCCTTTCCATTCGTCTATAAGTTCTTTGTGTTTTTGTCTGATTTCTGTTGATAATTTTTCTAATTCATTTGAGTCTTTTGCTATTAAAACACATGTAAAATCATAATCCCCCATTACTGCAAATAATTCTATACATCTTGGATAATTTTTTAAATAATGGATAAATTTTTCTCTTTGTTCCTGGCTTATATTTTTTAATTTGATTTTAATATCTGCTATTAATGGATAGCCTATAACTCTTGGTTCTATCAATATTGTTGGTTTGAATATGTCTTTTCTCATCATTTCTTTTATTCTTTTGTGTACAGAATCTATTGATAGTTTTACTTGCTTTGCTATGCTTGTTAGTTGTTCTCTACCATTTTTTTGTAGTATTCTAAGTATTTGTTTATCTTTTTCGTCGAGTATTCTTGACTTTAAAGTTATTTTTTTAGGCATATATCTTAATTATTAAGATAAGTATATAAATATATCGATTTATTAAGGTATTTTAGTAGATAGATTTAATAATATAAGATGAGTTGTTACTGATAGGTAAATAATTTAATATAAAGGAGAAAAATGAAAATAAATTATAGAACATTACTAAATATCCTTGAGTTGACGGTTGTAGGTACTGCAGTAGGGTTATTCTTTTTGGCGAAAGATAAAAGAAAAGCTAACCGTTATAGACCAATTTCTGTTGAGGTTAGGAATCTTAATGGAGACGAACTTACTGACTTGGTTATAAGAAATAAAGCAGGAGATGAGTATAATTTTATCCAACAGAATGATGGGACTTATAGAGGAATTGGAGAATGACATATAAACCACCAAAATTTTCAGATGGAAATGATGTAAATTGGAATGCTAAACCTAAAGGTTTAGATAAATTAGTGAGTAAAATAACTCCAAGAGTAAAAGAGTTTACAATTGATTCATCTAGAAAAGTGATTACTCCTTTTGATCAAGATGAAATAGTTCCTTATGCAAGGATGGTTGTCCCTGTTTCTGGAGGAATAGATTCTTGTACATCTGCTTGGTTATGTGCTCAAGCTTTAGAAGAAAAATGTAGAGACCCTAATGATTACTTAACTCTATTAGGTTTTATAGGAAATGGTTTAAATCCAGAAGATCAAGAAGCATTAAAACTATTTAAGGATAGATTTGAAGAAAGATTTAGAGGACTTCCTTTCTCTTTTATTGTAAAAAATATTGAAGGCTTACTTAAAGATGTTAATAAAACCACAGAAGAAATGGGAGATGGTTCTGAAAGATATGTTAATCTAACAAACTGTAGGGTAATCTCTATGTTAACAATGAATCATGGAGATAGTTATGATATGGCTGGTATAGACTCTACCAATAAAGATGAGGTAATATTAGGAGAAATTGCACTTGGTACTGGTTATGAGATTAGTTCTATAGGAGATTTTTATAAATCAATGGTGTATGAATTAGCACGACAAATTGGTCTTCCAACAGATATTATAGAAAGAGAAGCTCAAAATTCAAGTTTAGGTAATAGCAAGGTAAAGTCTTATTTTGGTAATTTACCTAGGGAATTTACTTCTGAAATGGCTTTCCAGGTTTTAGATCCTGTTTTATTTTGTTATGAGAGTCAATGGAGTGTAGAAAAAACTGCTAAAAAATTAGATCATGGAAAAGGATTTGTGCAAAATGTTTTTGATTGGTGTGAAAATGAAAGAAGAAATTTAAGAAGAGATGTTCCATTTTATTTAAAGATTGAACAACCTAAAGAACGCCCTAGTCAACTTCCAGAAATAAAAATTTCTGGTAGAGAATATAAGAGGTGTTTTGTAGGATGAAAACAATATTAGATGTAAAAACCTATGAACAAAGTACATTTCTTACCTGTTTATCTGCTTGTTTTATGATAGCAAGAGATGCAAATGGGGAAAATATACCTTTTACTCAAGAGAAAGAATTAGAACTTTATACTAGTGCTTTAAAATCAGTTAAGGATTTTTATCATTTTGGATTTATGAGGCAGGCTTTAGAACAAGGACACAATGTAACTATGGTAGTTGAAGTACCTGATTTATTTAATTATCTTAAGATATTAAACAAAAAGGTTGATAATAAAATAAATGTCAAATTTGAACATATAACTATAGATGAAATAAAGAAAACAATTGAAGAGCTTAAAGTTCCAATAATCATGTTGGTTGACCAATGGCCAATTTCATTATATGTTAGAACACAACATTATATATTAGTTCATGGTTATGATGAGAAAAATATCTATATAGTTGAACCCTGGTATGGTCAAAAAATGAAGATTCCTTATGAAAGATTCCAATTAATGATTGACTCATTAAGGGATAATCTTTATTGTGGGACACAGATGATATATCTAAAGAAGGAATAAGTTTTATAAAGCTCTAGTTCTTAAGTTTTTTATATGGTTCAAA
>CBFCXS010000119.1:0-2923 GCA_965602085.1 Candidatus Woesearchaeota archaeon | reverse complement strand
TGTGAAAGGTTGGGATATGTTTTTCGTTCTTACAATGTCCCAAAAGATTTAGACTCTCTTATAACAATTTTAGAGGAGGTATTATATATAAAAGAAAAAGGATTAACTCGTTTTGATGAAATATATTTAGAATATTTAGAAAGAGTAGGAGGTCGTGCTAGTTTAACAAGTTTAGTTTCTGGTACAGGAATAGATAAAACAACAATTTTAACAGAAATTGAGCCTTTATTACTTTACCAAGGAATTGTGGAAATAACATCACGAGGAAGAAATTTAACAAATATAAATAGGAGTGTAGAAAATGCATGAGCTTTTAGTGATAGACCCAGTTTTTATAAACTCTACTATTCCAACTCTCAGAATAAAAACAGATTTAATAGGAAAACGTTTATATTTTTGGGGTGGTGGAACAGCAGATAATATAGCGGTTTTAACTTATAATGGAATAAAAGATTCTCTTCGTGTTTCTGTGATAAAAGCAAGAGATTCTGGTTTTCAACCTATCCCTGAAAAAATTCAGAAAGAAATAAGAATGATAGTCCCACCTAAAACAGAAACTGATTATAATTTTATCTACGATATGGATGGGAAAGAATTAATCTATAATCTAACAGAAACTAAAGTAATTAGATGGTTTAATTCTTATCCTCCAGAAAAAGTATTAATTAATAAACACTATCTTGTTCTTTGGGATGAAATAAGTGTTGATGGAAAAACTATGTCTCAAAAAGTTTTTAGACTAGTACAAGATACTGATAATTTAGTTGGTTTAGCAAATTTTTTCAATAGGTCAGAAGAGCTAACTCTTACGGATATGGTAACAAAATATGGATTAGATATTAGTTTTTTGCTTACCGCCCATACATTCGGACTTCCATTAAGAACTTCTTCTGGGACGATTCTTAGTCAATTTTGTGAGAATTATAAACGTGGAGCTAATAAATTAGACACAGAAAGAATTCATGAAAATTTTGAGGATATTATTTTAGAATCTTTAGCTGAGGAGGAAGAAGATAAAGAAAAAAAAGACATAGTAGGGGGAGAAGATGGGCACAAAAGTTTTTCTTTAACTGAATTGTTTTTAAACGGAATTCCATCAGCTACTGATGCAGAAGTTTTTATAGGCAATGAGTCTCAAAAAGGATTTCCTGTAAAAATTTCCAAATCACACATAGCTAATGGATATTTAACATTATATGCAGATGAGGAGGTAGATGATTATCATGAGGCTGTAAAAACATTTAGAACAATATTTGGGCATGAACGAATCATTTTAGTAGATCAGTATGATACAGAATATGAGGAGTATAGAAAATGGCTACATTAGTTCATTCAGAATGTAAGACACCAATTTTATTAGATATTTCAGATTATTTTAAATTTCTAGTAAATTTTGGTATTGGGGAAGATTGTTTAAGAATCTCTTTAGGAGATTTAATATATAAAAATAGAAGGAGAACTGTAAAGACAGTTTTCTTTTGTCCAGAATGTAATTCTGTTATTAAAGAATCTGAATTAGAATCTATTTGTGCTTTTTGTGGAAGATATTCCCATCCAAATAGTATTTATAAAGTTAAAGATAAATTTGGATCAATAATTGCAGGAGAATATTGTAAAGATTGTATTGTAGAATTAAATAAAACAATAGAAATCAAAAGTAAAACTGAGTTAGCAGACATAATAACAAAAGTAAATATTAAATTTGGAGAATAAAATGAATGATACAAGAAATTTAAAATTTGGAGCAGACCCTGAAGTTTTTGCCTCTATAGAAATAGAGGATAGAATTTTAGCTGTTTCACCGGCACTTTTAGAAAAATTTTGTGGTGTAAAATATTTAAAGCAAGATGAAGAAGAAAAACATCCAATTTATATAGATAGTAATGAATTTTCATGGATGATGGATGGATGTGCTTTTGAAGTAACTTTAAAACATCCTATTTATTCTCCTAAACAGATGAGATATACTATGCTAAATGCACTAGATTCTTTACATTGGTTTTTATCTACATTAAGAATTTTTGATATAGAACCTAAACTATATAAAAAACCTGTGATAGAAGTTAATCCAGATATGTACATGGATTTTATAAAAGAAAATAAAATTTATCAAGGTTTTATTTTTGGCTGTGATCCAGATAATGATGCTATAGAATCTGATTATAGATGTGAAACTGTAGATGTTTTTACCCATTTATATAGATATGGTGGAGGACATTTACATTTATCTGGATTAGATATTTTTCAAGAATTTCCTGAACCAGCAATCAAGTTATTAGCAATTACTGTAGGAAATTTTTGTATAGCAAATTCTCCATATCCTGAATTAGAAAAACAACGTGCCAAAAATTATGGTAAACCAGGTAGATATAGAATCCAAGAATATAAAAATGGAGATACAGGAATTGAGTATAGAAGTCCATCTAATAGTTGGCTATCTTTTTCAGAATCTCAATATGAGGGATTATTCTTCTGGATGAGAAAAGGAGCAGAATTTTTATCGGAAAAAAGAATTGATATTTTAAAAGGATTTCTAAACCCCACTATTGATGCTATAATTAATGCTGATAGTGAACAAGCTAGAATAATTTTAGAGGAGATAAAATGACAATTAATATAGGAATTGCAACAAGCCCATTTAGGGAAAGTTTTCAAAATGCTTTTGAACAAGAAATAGAAATTGTAAAACCTAACTCTAAATTAGATGAAATATTTAAGTATGATTTAATTATTTTTTCTGGTGGAGAGGATATTAATCCTAAAATTTATGGGGAATCTATTACATATACCAGAGGAATTAGCACTGAGAGGGATAAAATAGAATTAGATATTTTATCTAAAGCAATGGCATTAAATATTAAAATTTTTGGAGTTTGTAGAGGGCATCAATTAATAAATGCAAAATTAGGGGGGAAATTACTTC
>CBFCXS010000118.1:0-2930 GCA_965602085.1 Candidatus Woesearchaeota archaeon | reverse complement strand
TGTTCTGTCAGATTATGTTCTTTACTATACTGATGGAGATTTAGTAGAAATTGGATGTGGTGAAACTTCAATTTACTTTTCAAAATTGGCAGAAAAATATAATAGAAAATGTTTTCATTGTGAATATTCCAGAAGTGGTGTAGAGAATATGAAAAATACCAAAGGCTACTTTGGTAAAAATTCTGAAATATATACAGGCAAATCAGATGATTTTTTTAAAGATGTGAACCTACCTAAAATTGCTTTGGGTTTTATTGATGGTGATCATACCTATGAGCAAGTCAAAAAAGATTTTTTTAATCTTATCAAATATGTTGTGAATGATGGATTTATTTTTCTTCATGACACCTATCCTCCGGATGAATCATGGACTACCGAAAGTAAATGTGGAACTGTTTATAAGCTAAGAGAAGAATTGGAGTCATGGAATACGTTTGAAATTTTCACATTTACTCGTTCAGCTTTCGATGTAGGTCTTACAATTATAAGAAATTTTAAGTAGGAGAAGCATAATGGTTGTTAAGAATAAGAATTATATTCTTAATAACCCACTGAAGGGATCAAATATTGCTATCCTTGTTACGTCATATCGTGGTCATTTGATGTTCTTGGAGTATGCCTTGTCAAGGTATATGGAAACAGGAAAGTACGTTATATGCTCATATGACAGCTTTGGAAAGGCAGATATTCCTAGTAATATTTGGAAAATTCCTCATTCGTGGGTTTTTAAGCATTTTACACATGGAGCAGGAAAGAGAAATGGATGGTTATGGGATATCCTTTATGCAGCAGGATTAATCATCCTTTTTGATGAAATAGAGTATATATTTACTGTTAATAGTGATTGTATATGGGATAAACCAGAAAATATTGATGATATTGTACATCTTTTAGGGGATGCTGATATAATGAGTGCATCTTCAAACGGAACTATCCATACTTGCAATGTTATCTGGAAAAGAAGTTGTTTTCTTGATTTTGTCTCTTATGTCAAAAAAAGATTATGGGAAAACATACCTGAATCATATTCTCCTGAAGTATTATTAAGAGATTTTATATTGGAAAGTAGATATGAGAATAAGACTGCTCCTATTCAACCTATATTTCCTGAAAATCATTTCTATGCTGGCAGGGTAGATCATTATAGTTCATATCATCAGGATTCTACATGGAAAAATATTTTGGGTTATAGAAATCTTGGTGCTGAACATAAAGCATCTTGTCTTGAGCATTTAGAACCTGTTCCAAGAAAATATATTGATATAAGAAATAGAGGGCAATTTTTTAGTCAACATGAGAAAAGTACATTATACTTTTATTATGTAGAGAGAGACAGAAGATATTTGTATAAATATTGGGCAGAAGGTGAAGATAGTTATTGGAATAGAAGATATTATCCTATTGAGTATTATGGTGAAAAGGCTTTATCTAATGATTCTCAAAGAAAACAGTTAGGGCCACCTAGTGAGAGATTGGGTCATTTTGATAGATGGAAGTATAATTCATTTATTTTGAGGGATGATGAATACTATTCTAAGTGGAAGGAGGTGATAGGTAAGTGAATAATATAGAATTGAGAGAAATGAAAGACTATTTTTCTGGAACCATAACAGATAGGAAAATAAATAAAATAAAGAACAGACTTAGAAAGGGAACTTTTCAGTATGAGCATTTTGTGGAAAGGAAACTCCTTAATTTAAAAAAAGACATGCCTGATAAAAGAGATTTTAATTTTAAATTATCATTATCTGAATCTTTTACTACTGCTATAAAAAGAATTTCGAAAAAGGTAGATTGGGCAAAACAAATGAGTCCTGTTAAGGATCAAGGTGATTTTGGTTCATGTGTTGGTTTTGCTGTTGCTGCAATGAAAGAATGGCAGGAACAAAGAGAACATCAAAGAGAAGTTAAATTAGGAAAAAAGTATAAGAGAAAACAGGATCATTATGATTTATCCGAAGCATGGATTTATTGGAAATGTAAAGAGATAGACCCTTGGCCTGATGAAGAAGGAACAAGCATAAAATGTGCTATGCAGGTATTAAAAAAAATAGGAGTACCATGTGATGAAGCATATCCATATAGTGACAAATTCAAAGGAAAACCTAAGTCATGGGCTAACTTAATATCTAGGTGGGGATTAATTGATTCATATTGGAGATGTAAAAATCTTGATGATTTAAGATTGGCTTTACATAGTAGTGGGCCTGTTGTTATTGGAATTGAATGTTTTATAGAAATATTTTTTACTGGTAGAGATGGTCTTGTTAGATATCCTTCTAATCCAAATAATGTTTTAGGTGGTCATGCCATTTGTGTTGTTGGTTATAATGACAAAAAACAGTTAGTAAAGTTTAAAAATAGTTGGGGTAAGTCATGGGGGGCATCTGGATATGGATATCTCTCATATAAATATATAAATAATTTTATGGATGATGCGTGGATAGCTAAAGATTTATCTGTTACTAAAAAAAATTTTTAGAAAGGGAATTTGTTATGACTATTACAAGAAAATTTGTAAAAGATTTAAAAAAAGGGCCACAAAAAAATCATTATGCCTATATTCTAAGAGATATGATGGCAAATGATGAATGGGCAATGAATGCTTTCAAAGATGTAGGAGTCTTATTGACTTCTCATCCTGGGAACCGACCCTTTCTTAAAGCTTCATTGGAGTCTCATAAGAAGTTAGGATTTTGGACTACAGTTGTATATGATAATTATTTTGATCCTAAAAATAAGTCAATATCCTATAAGCAAGTAATGCCTGAAAGAGATGTATTCGATATGGCAGATACGTTTCTCATACCTCATCATCAGACATGGGGGGGAGTTCTTTATCCCTATTTTTGGTGTTTGTATTTCGGACTACATACAATGGGATCATTTAAGTATGTATTTTGTAGCAATGGGGATTGTGTTCTTGAAAA
>CBFCXS010000117.1:0-2933 GCA_965602085.1 Candidatus Woesearchaeota archaeon | reverse complement strand
CTCTGCTATCTGCCATTATTTTCAATCGAACTTTAATCTTTGTATCTTGTACAAGATATAATAATTTATCAGCAATAGCATTGTTAGTGTTACTGTAGTGATATGATATGGATATAGTCATATCATTTCTTATACTCACTATATCTTTCCAGTATTCTATATCTTTGCTGAAATTGGTAAATATCCTTACATAATCATCTAATCCTTCTATTATTTTCGGAAGATCGGGGTCTAGTGTAGGTTCACCACCATACAATAGTACTTTCTGTTGCTTATTCTTTCCCCAATAATTAAAGAATTCAATTATCTTTTTCTTTACTTGCCAAGATTGTATATTTTCATCTTTATAGATATCACAATAATCACATTTATAGTTACATTGACCTGTTAGATACCAATAAGAATAAGTAAGATCGGGATTGTCTCTCATCTCTTTCAAACCAACTTCTAAAATCTCAATCATTACTTTCTCCTTGGAATAACTACTTCACAACAAAAATCATTTTCATCACATATGATATGTGAGGTAAAAATATTTAGATATTTAGTAAAATCGTCTTCATTGAGATTAAATATAGCCTTTCCCTTATTTCTTTTAGTTTGACAGTAGCAAACATCTCCATTGGAGTCTATAAACAATCCCTTTTTACCTGTATAGCATTTCCATCCAAGAAAGTTAGGAAATCCATTAAACTTTCTTCTTACTTCATTATAAGAAACAAATTTTCCCCCTTCTGGAAGATGAATCCAAAATCTATTATCATTTTGAATGCTATTAAAATACTTTAAATCTTCATCAGAAAATTTACATATATCATGGTAGACCAAATCAAGATATAATTTGAAATTATCGAATCTTTCAAAAGTTCGAAACAATTTATATACTTCTTTGCATTCTTCTTTATATCTTGAGTCCCACATGATTTTGACTTTCACAAATTTAACATGAGCTATCAGATAAGAAATTTTCTGATAAAACTCTACCCAATCATCCTTTTCATAGTGAAATGATGCTATTACTTTTACATTATGGTTGACTCTAATTAGTTCTCTAAAGAAGCTTATACTTTTACTCAAATTAGTACATATTCTTATGTCAGTTTCTATTTTTCTAACTATCTCTAGTATATTAGGATGTATTAAAGGTTCTCCACCAAAGAGAACAGTATCAACATGATTATTTGTTCCGATAAAATTGATATACTCTATTATATTTTCAAAATCGTATATCTTCTCATCTTTATAAACACCACAATAAGCACATTTGAAGTTACAGTTATTAGTTACTGCCCAATGAAGTGAATAGTACTTTTCTATTTCTTTGAAATTTCTATGATATAAACTTTGTATCATACTTTACACCCCTTCCAATGACTTTTTTTCTGTCACCACAATTTAAAGTTTTTATATCAAGCACATTCATGAAATCTTGATATCTCTTATATACATCATAATCAGTTTCAAATGTCCAATAATGAGTCCTATCATATATATTTGTAGCACAAAAATAGAGAGTTGATCCTACTGGCAATGAAGCAATTATCATTCTATCATTTTCTAAATGCTCCAATGATGTACAGATAAAAGTATCAAAACACAGAGTAGTATTAGGTATATCATTAGCATCAAACCAATATGATCTTATTCCTTGCTTTCTGACATAGTTAACTACTTCGGATAAGAAATTAGTACAGATATACTTAACATCAGGATATTCTTTTATAATTTCCAATGCAAGAAATCCATAATTACATGCAAATTCAAAAACTCTACATGGTTCTTTACCTGAATTTTTAATTAACTCTACTATAGCTAAATTTCTATCTTTAAATGTAGGATGGTCTCCATACATTTCTTCTATTGTCATATTAAATTTTTTACATAGATATTCATCATATCCTTTGTAGTCTTCTGGTTTTCCCTTCATACAGTCTCCCACATGATTCACATGTAGTTTCACTTAAGTCAAAAAAATCAATGGGAGCAACTTTAAATCTTTTGTTAAGATTTTCTTCATTAAGATCAACATTAATATGGAGATTTCTTTGACATAAACATATTTTTTCATTAACTAAATCTATCATTATAGAGTCATTATATTTTCTACAAATATCTCTCCATTGATCCCATTCATTTATTCTTTTAAAGATTCTATCTTTAGCATCTTTCGTTAGATTTTCTATTGGTAATATCTTATTGTATAGTTCTCTATATTTTTCCCTATCATGATTCAATTTTCTTATGTGAATAGGATATTCAAAATCAATATAATGGAACATTATGTACTTGTTATAATCAATAAAATCAATCATTTGATCTATATCATGATGTACTATTCCCTTGCTGATAAATATCCCATTGTCAATAATATCTTGTACAAGATATGCTTTAGGTTTTAAATCAACAATACCAATATGCCATTGAACCATCTCAACAAACGGTCTTATCTTTTCATTTTTATGGAAGTTATTATTTAAAAAAACACCGTTTGTTGAGACATACATTTTTTGGCCCATTGTTGTAAAAAAGTATTCTAATATATCAACGGGAACAAGTCCAATTTCTCCCCCCTGAACATCCATATATCCATCAATACTATAATTTTTTATATATGCAAGATGTTTTTTTATTTTTTCTAATTTAGGCTGTTTTTGATTTTCTATTTCAGGAAAAAAACAATAGCTACATGACCAATTACATTTTTCGGTTATAATAAAATTAAAATTCATTCATTTCCTCTTATTGTTTTTATCACAAAGCAGTTTTTACCATATTCTCCATCAAAAAAATTTGATAGAATTTTAAATCCAAACTTCTTATATACGGGTAAAGCAGTTCTTCTTGGTAAACTCCATAAAGTTATTGCCCTTTCTTCATATCCCTTATCTTGAGTTGCTTTGAGTAATTCTTGAGCTATCCCCCTTCTTCTATAT
>CBFCXS010000116.1:0-2951 GCA_965602085.1 Candidatus Woesearchaeota archaeon | reverse complement strand
ATCCTTTGAAAAAGCAGGTTACAATTTAATAATTGGTAATAAAAATATTTAAGTTGATATTGGAACAGATAATGTAATAACAACTCTAAATCAACAAATCAAACTAAAAAGAGAAGATAAAGAAGCACAAATAGAAGTTTTCAAAAAAGCAGTTCCACTACCTTTAGGAAGACTTTACTCAGCATCTAAAGATATTGTAAATGCAGAAGCAACTTTTGGATTATTTGATCCTCTAATTTATTCATTAGCAAAATCAAAATTCACAGCTAAACCTTATACTGTTCAAAGATTACAACCTCATCCAGACAAACTTTACATATTAAAAATAAATAATATCCCAGAAGAAAATAAGGAATTTATATTCCAATTTTTTATAGAGGGTGAAGAATGAAACTATTAAGAACAATTTCATTATTTATGATTTATCTAATGATTGCTATCTCATTCTCATTATACATACCAAGTGTTGAAGCACAACAACAAGCCTGCTGTCAACAAACAAATGCAGGAGACTATTGTAGATATACAGATATTGAAGATTGTAATCCTTCTTTTTTATCTGCACCAAATATTTACTGTGATAATGTAGATTACTGTAAAACAGGTTGCTGTTCTGATACAATAGAAGGTGAATGTTATACAGGTGTGGCTAAATCTTCTTGCGAATCAAACCAAGATTCAGTTTGGAACACAGATCCACAATGTAATATTGATCAATGTCAATTAGGTTGTTGTCAATTAAGTAATCAATGTTCCTTAGCAACTCAAAATAAATGTAGGGCAACAGCATCTAAATATCCAGGTGTAGAAATGATATTCCATTCAGAAATTATTGATGAACAATCATGTGTAAATACTTGTAGAGGAACAGAAGAAGGAGCATGTCTTGCATCAGATAATTCTTGTTTAAGAACAACAAGAGCAGATTGTACAGAGACATTCCAGCTAAATAAATTATGTTCCCATCCAGATTTAAATACAAATTGTGCACCACAGCAAACTACAGGTTGTGTAGGTGAAGATGTTTATTGGTTTGACTCTTGTGGGAATCAAGAAAATATTTACAACTCAAATAAAAAACATTCATACAATTCTGGTTTTATGCAACAGGAAAGTCAAGCACCTAAAGCTCAGCCAAATGATAAAAATTTAGGAAATTGTGATTATATTACTGGAACTCTTTGTGGTGAAGGTAATGCAGAATATGGAAATTATATTTGTAAAAATATGAATTGTGAGAGTGTATATCAAAATGATGCATCTCCAAATTCTGGAGGTAATAAAAAACATGGTGAATCTTGGTGTATTTATGATTCCTTACCAGGACCAGGAAAAGATGTGACTGGTTCAAGACATAGAAAAAATATTTGTTTAAATGGAGAAGAAATTGTTGAAGAATGTAGAGATTATAGAGAAGAATATTGTCTTCAAAATATGATTGGTGATGAAAAAATAACAGATGTAAGTGCCTTAGAATTAATTTCAACAGATATGGTAGGTTATACAGAAGCACAATGTTTAGAAAATAATTTTGAAGATTGTATGAATTGTATGGGTGAAGAAGAATTAGAAAACCAGCAGGACTGTTGTTCTGATTTAAACAAAGACTGTATATGGATGAATTATGGTCCTACAGGTAAACTACCCAGTGGTGCCTCTTTAAATAATGGTGCCTGTGTTCCTATGGTTCCACCAGGATTAAAATTTTGGGAAATAGGTGGAGAAGTTTGTGGACAGGCAACTCAAGTATGTGTAATGAAAGAAGAAAGAGATCCTTTGGGTTGGGAAGGGTGGCAAATTACTCAAAATAAACAATGTAAAGATCATAGTTGGATTGTTGCAGCTAATAAATATTGTAAATCTATAGGTGATTGTGGTTCTTATTATAATGTTGAATTTAAATCAACAATTGGTGGTTTTACAACTACATCAAGCAGAGGATCAAAACACATATTAAATCCTTCAGATTTAGAATCCATAGCAGAATTACAAGGTCCACAAAGCTTGACTATCTGGGAAGATTGGAGTGATAAAAGATGGGTATCAGGTGCTGGTGGTGTTGTTGTTGGGGCAGCTGCATATGGAGTATACCTAGCAGCAACAACAGTAGCAGCAAGTTCAACAGCAGGAGTAGCAGCAGTATCAGCAGGAACAGGAGTATTATCAGCATCAGGAGCAACAGTATCAGGGCTAGCTATTGGTCCTTGGGCAGCAGCAGGAGTAGTTGCAATAGTAATTATAGCATTAGTTCTTTTATATCAAGCATTTGCACCTGGACAAAGCAGAAAAACAACATACACATTCACATGCGAACCATGGGAAGCACCAGATGGAGGAAGAGATTGTGAAAAATGTAATGATATTTATGAAGGAAGTGATTTAGAATCAGAATGTACAGAATACAGATGTAAATCTTTAGGAAAAGATTGTCAATTAGTAAATGAAGGTACAGAAGAGCAAAAATGTGTTGCAGCACCAAAAACAGATGTTTCATCACCACTAATAACACCTGGAGAAATGGACTTTGAAATAGCACCAGATCCTACATTACCAACAGGATTCAGAATAAAAGATTTAGTAGCACCATTCACACCAGTTATACTAAAAATAAATACAGATGAAGCAGCACAATGTAAATATTCAACAGAACCATTACAAGATTACACAACAATGGAAAACTTTGGTTCATCATCATATATTTTTGAGCATGAAGTTATTATTCCTATTATTTCAGAAGCAGCATCAGAAGAAGCACTACTAGCAACAAATGGAGGAAGATATGAATTATATATTAAATGTAAAGATGCTTCAGGAAATATTAACACAAAAGATTACTCAATTAAGTTCCAGATAGATGCAGGACCTGATCAAACTCCAACTTCAATAGAAAAAACAATACCAGATAATGGAGCACCAACACCATTTGGTGAAGAAGAATATGATATTAAACT
>CBFCXS010000115.1:0-2962 GCA_965602085.1 Candidatus Woesearchaeota archaeon | reverse complement strand
CTAAAAGAACTGTATAATATTCTTTACACCAACCACATCCAGGTGAGTAAAAAACTATTAAAGAATTTGGAATTAATTCATAATTTTTGAACTCTAATATTTTTCCTTCATAAATTTCAGGTTGTTCATTTTTGAAAGAGAGTATTTGGGATCTAATATCTGTAGGGATTTTTTCAAAAATATCCCAATCTTCTTGTTTTTGTGTAGTTGAACCTGTGATTGTTTGTACTGGTTGTGTTAAATCCATAGCACTTGGAAATAATAATGAACCATCTTTTGTCATGTATGATTCTATTACTTCTCCATTGATGTTAATATCTATTTTGTATAAATCATCTTTGTCTTCTATTGATACTACATCTGCTATAGCTCTTCCCTGCAATATTGAGTTTATATGTGTTAGAGCTTTTGTTTTTGCTTCACCCTCTGAAATTCCACCTGAGAAAGGTTTGATAATTGTGATTATTAATAAAATTGCGAAAATAATTGTAAGAATTTTGTAAATGTTTTTTGGTTTTTCTATTTCTTTTTTGTCTTCTGGAGGTAATTCTTCTGTCATTAGAATTTTAGTTTTTTTATTTTGTATATAAATGTTTGGGTGATTTATTATATATTATATTTATTATTTTATTAAATACATCTTTATATATTGGATTTATTTCTGTTACTGGCTTCATTTCTAAAGTTGAATTTAGAAAATCTTTATTGTATGGAATATAACCTATGATTGGTATTTTTTCTTTTTTAGCATATTTTTCTATTTTTTTACAGAAAGATTTTTTTAAATTATATTTGTTGATTATTATAGAATGTTTAATGTTGAAATGTTTTGCTAAATACAACACCCTTTTAAGATCATTTAAAGCAGATGGAGTTGGTTCTGTAACTGCTATTATATAATCTGTTCCTGTTAAAGAAGCTATAACTGGACAGCCTATACCTGCTGCTGAATCTATTAAAGTTATTTCTGGCTTTAGTTTTTTAGACATTTCCTGTGCGTGATTTCTTACTTCTGCTACTACCTCTCCTGATGCTAATTCTCCTAATTTTAATTCACTTGAAAGTAAATTTACTTTGTAATTTTTTCCTAAATATGTTGTTCCTATTTGTTTTCTTGATTTTGAAATTGCTTTTTGCGGGCATGCAACAATACAGGCTTGACATCCAATACACATATCTGGAATGAAAGCAGGATATTTGTTTTTTACAAATACAATTGCATTTTGCTTGCAAACTGCTGCACATTTGCCACATTTGATACATTTTTTAAAATCAAATTTTGGTATTAATGAGTGAACTTTTTTATATTGTTTTCTTTTTATTGATAATAACAAATGGTCATTTGGACATTCTGCATCTGCATCTACTAATAATGTTTTGTGTTTTTTAGCAACTTCTACTGCTAGATTTATAGCTACTGTAGATTTACCTGTTCCACCTTTTCCACCTGTTACTGCTATTATCATTTTTTATCTTTACTATCCTCTTTTTCTAATCCATAACCTTTACCTTTCCCTGGTTTGCAAAAACTGTCTCCATGATTGAGTTTTTTATTAATAAAGTCATTTATTACATCATCAACTTTTCCCTGTACTCCTGTGATTAATTTAATTCCAAATTCATTAAAAAATTGCTGAGCTCTGAAACCTGCTCCTCCTGCTATAACATATTCTACTTTTTGTTCACTGAGAAATTTAGGAAGAAAACCTACTTTGTGCCCTGGGTTGTCTATAATTTCTTTTTTTATTACTTTATTTTCTTTGATTTCTACAATTGTAAATTGTGGGCATCTGCCAAAATGTTCTGATACATTTCCATTGTCTGTTGATATTGCTATTTTCATTTTTTTTCACTATCATGCCTAACTGCTTTTTGAGGACAAATATCATGACATTTTTTGCATCTGATACATTTATCCATATCAATTTTTGCTTTTCCTTTTTTTAAACTGATAGCATTTACTGGACATTCTTTAATACAAAGTCCACAACCAGTACATCTATTTTTATCTATCCATGGCATTTTATTCTCCTAAGTTTTTATCAAGCCAGTCTTTTACTTGCTCTTCTGGTAAAGCTCCAATAAACTCATCAATAACTTCTCCATTTTTAATCATTTTTACTGAAGGAATACTACTAACCCTATATTGTTGAGCTTTTTGTCTTGCTTGATCTACATTTGCTTTTGCCAAGATAAACTTTCCTTCATATTCTTTTGCTAATTTTTCTAATATTGGGCCGAGCATTAAGCAAGGCGGGCACGTTTGCGACCAAAAATCAACAACTATTGGGGTTTGTTTAGATTTTTCTACTACCTCTTTTTCAAAATTATTGTCATTAACATCAATTTCCATTTTTATCCTCCTTAGATTTTTTATTTTATAACCCTTGGTGCTGAGGTCCTGTTTCTGAAGTTATCTCTTTTAATTTGTTATTTTTTAAATCTTCCAATGCTTGTTTTATTTTTCCTTCTGCTTGGTAAATTTTAATATTTAACTGTTGAAATACCTGAAATGCTCTTGGTCCTAAGTTTGCAGTTATAATTGCATCTGGTTTTTCATTTGCTACTATTTGCGCTGCTGAGATACCTGCTCCTCCTGCTTGTGATTGTGCTGTATTTTCTATTGCTTTTGTTTTATTTGTTTCTGTGTCTACTATTAAGAAATATGGACATCTTCCAAATCTTATATCTATATCAGATTCTAAATCTTTTCCTGTTGAGCTTATAGCTATTTTCATTTTATGCACCCCTTATCATTAAAGTTCCACATTTAGGACACTTTTTACTCATGCATGGCTGACCTCTTATTTGAGGTTCTGTGTGATTACATTTAGGGCAAACACATGTTCCTCCTGGACCTGCTCCGAATGGACCTCCACCTCTACCTCTGCCCATACCTCTTCCTAATCCTCTACCCATTCCTGGTTGTTGCATCATTTTGAAATTACCTCCTTGAATTCTA
>CBFCXS010000114.1:0-2970 GCA_965602085.1 Candidatus Woesearchaeota archaeon | reverse complement strand
AATCTTCTATAAGATAGGTATCATGAAAGAATATAACACCACCAGGAGGCATTTTATGAATAAAAAACATAGCTTCCTGTATAACAACTTCCGCATCATGACAACCATCTATAAAGACAAGTGCTGGAACATCATCAAAAGTCTCTATAAAATCAAGAGAGTAACCATTATAAATTATTAAACCATCATGTTTTATATTTGGATTCTCTTTCTTACATCTACCAGCATCTTTATCTATAGCATAATGCTTGACATTAGCTTCCTTTGCATGTTTAGCTAAAATCTCAGTTGACTTCCCAAGACCAATCTCAACAATACATCCCTTAACATAATATAGCACAACATCAGCAAGTCTATCAACTATTATCCATTCATGAAAAACAGAATTTTCCCACCAAGGAATATCATTCATTGTAATGTCCATATTTATGAGTTTTAACAGTTCTATAGTATTTTCTATACTTTCTATGTCTTTCTAATTCATATATTTCACCACCAGTAAATAACTTCATACCACGAATACTATTTATCATATCAGCTTCCTCTTTAAGGGTATCAATCCTACCGTGGGCAACTTTGATATCCCCATAGAGGTAGCAAGGATGCCTAACAAGACAATTATACTCATGTGGTAATATAGCAAACCTAATATTGCTATTATATAAAACCTCTCTCATAACTCCCTCATCACTATGGGAATCCCACTCTCTACAACGATCACCAACCTGTTTAAAAAACCCTTTCATCCTATCATTATTCACCCAAGTAAAAAAACCACCCGCAGGTTCAGGAAAGCACATAGGCACATTATCATTATTATTCTTCATATACCAAGTAGATATAGGTATAGCCAAATCAAACCTATCCAAAACATCAAACACCTCAGATATATCATCCATAATATAAGTATCAGCATCAATATGGAGGGTTCTATCATATGGTGTCTCTTCTAAGCACTTGTGTTTGTATGCCCATAAATTACCCAAAGGTCTGCCAGAAGTAACTATACTATCAAATAAATACAAATCGCTAGGTTTAGTAGGGAGGTTAGTATATAAAGTTATATGTATATTTGGATGTACCTTCCTCATACTAATGACAGACATCCTAGCCATCCTTAATTGGGTATGTAATGCTTGCTCTGTACTCTTACCATCCTTAACTACAGCTATATAAACAACACCTATCATTTACCTAACCTCTCACGTATTTTATCCAAAACCATATTAACAGTTATTTCCTTCATACACCTATTTTTAAAAGGACACCCCTCACCCCTAGCAACGTGTTTCTTATTTTTGTAGCATGGCCTACATGGAACATCTTCAATCCTAATAGGTTCATAGTTATAAAGAACACCCCAAAAATTAAAACTAACAAATCCTCCACTTATTATTAAAGCTTTTCCTCTTGCAAATCTAGATACATAATGAGCCATTCCTGTATCAAGTCCAACATATAATTGTGCTCTTTTAACTACGTTAAGGCATTTTATTCCATATGTATCATTTCCATCAAGATCATGATATGTTATCCCCAATTTCTTCATCTTAGCTTTTAACTCTTTAAAATAGGGCCAACTCTTATAAGGAGTCCATGATCCAGTTTCAGTATTTAATGCAACATCTACTTTAGGAACATTCATTTTCTTAAAAATAACTGGAACATGATCTCTATTTTTATGTATTATTATTTTTTTATCAAACATTACTGACGCTTTCTCTACCTGCTGATATATAATAGGAACATCATTCAGCTTATATGTCCAATACCACCTAACCCAATCCTTATATGAGTTGTTTTCCCAATCTACTAAAGGAACATCAAACAATCCAAGAGTACCTTTACTATTCTGAAATAGTGATCTAATGCCATTATCGTTAAGTATATGACAAAATAGAGAAGCGCAGCAAGGTTCTCCTAAACCTCTACTATGCCACTTAGTTATCACTCCTGCTGGCTTCTTTTTCTTCTTATGCAATAGTGACCATACCCCCTATCTATTTTAAACCTAAATAAATCAATATCATGAGTTTTAGAAAATATATCATTCACCCATTCTTCATAAATTTCAAACTCAGGCATATAATCCCCATGCCAAGGATTCTTAGGTGCTTTAAAATGAACCTCAAGTAATACTTGACTAGCTCTAACAAGTATGTTTTCTGACTTTATGTCCCCTACTAAATACTGCTCACATCCTTCACAATCTATCTTAACAAAAAATTTATCATCTATCTTACAATCATTATCTTCAAATATCATCCAAAATGGCACAGTCTCTACAGAATCAGAATATTTATGTTTTTTATGAGGACTAAACCAATCACCCATAGGACTCTTTTTCCTACCATATTGCAGATGCATAACAGATCCATCACCCAAAGCTCTAGCATCAATTTCAATATGCATATGGTCCAGGTTAGACCTGAGAATGTCTAAACTCCTATTACTTGGTTCTACAGCTATAATCCTAGCTTTAGGATGAAGCATCCTCATCATAATTGAAAATACACCAATATTAGCTCCTATATCAATCACGGTATCAAAATAATCCAACCCCCAATACCTGACACGACAGGCATCCTGTAACACAATTAAATCAAAATCACCTTTAGTTCCAGAATTACTTATCAAAACAAATCTCCTTAAGGTTAACTCCAAACAATTTCTTAGTTTTATCTATAATTTCATCATTATTTAGCACTTCAAGATATCCTTCATCATCTTTAAAATATTTCCATCTATCTAATACTTTCATCTTTTGTGCCTCTTTAGCAAATCTCATACCATCAAAACTACTACCTACAGCTCTAATAACATTATGTATGCCTTTATTACTATACTCCAAACCCAATTTAGAAGATATCTCTTTTCTATAATCTTCACTACTAAACCACTCGTCAAAGTTACAAACTATCTTTTTTTCAAAGTAATTAGTTTCTCCTAAAACTTCTCTAGCATACATAA
>CBFCXS010000113.1:0-2975 GCA_965602085.1 Candidatus Woesearchaeota archaeon | reverse complement strand
ATACTTTAGGTAAGTTATCTTATACTTATAAAGAACATTTAGAAACTGAATTAGCAAATGCTTATAAGTTCTTAGAGAAACTAACCGAAGGAAAAGACGTTGAAGTAAATCAACTTGTATTTGGACTTGGCTGTTCATTTGTATTTGCTGATATATCAGATATTGATAAAGCATTAAAAGATAAAATATTTAAAGTTGGTATGAAAATATATGCAGAAATTGATAAAACTCAAGCTCAAACGATTGGTTTTAGAAATGCAAACAATTTAGTAAAGAAATTTACTGATAAATTACTATAAAAGATAAAAAGATGAGTAAAGAAGAAAAATCAAACAGAAAACAAGAAGAATACTCATATGTAATATACAAAAGTGATTTGATGAAGTTTAATCCTATATCACCAAGTAATGTTTTATTAGAATACATACAGAATAAGTATCCCTCTGCTCCCTTAGATGGAGTATTTGCTGCTAGGTTAAAGAAGGGATATGAATCAATAATTGTTTCAAACTCATTTGATGATAGTGTAGTTGTTAAATTTTGTAAAGTAGAAAATACAGTAATTGAGAAAGGAGTTGCTTAATGAGCAAGATAGATTTATATAAAGGTATGTCAGCATGAAAGCAAGTGAAGCAAAAACAAAAGTATGCCCATACTTAAGCACTGGATTTTTAGCAGATACAACAGATTTTAGGGATGGGAATTTGTTTAAAGTTAATTGTATATGTGATGAATGTATATTTTGGGTTACTACAGTAAATGGAAAGAAAGAGATTGATAGAAAAACAGAACCATACGATATGACACCTATAGAGATAGGGCGTTGGTCCAAGAGAATGAAAAATGATGGGTACGAGAATATAGGAAGGGAAGATGGTTTTAGAGATGTTTATGTAAAGTACAAAGAAGCCGACGAGGGCTTTTGTCAAAAGATATAGTAGTAGAAAAAGGATGATTAAATGAATAAAGATTATACATATTGCCTAAACAAAGGAAACTGTATACACCGTAAAGAATGTAAGAGGTGGATAGGAAACTATTCTGACAAAGAAGTTCATAATTTATATACAGAAGATAGATTTATAAGTGAGGTTAATGACACTTTATGTGTTCCAAATTACAAAGACAAAGACTGCACTAATGATTTTGGATTTCTAGATAGATTAGAGAGGAAAGATAATGGCTAGTATGAATAATGTACCACCAAGTATACCATACCTATTAAAGTTAAAAGAAAAATATGAAGAAGAATCATTAAAGGCCTTATCATATGATAAGTTTGAATGTTATGATATGATGATTAAAGATATAGATGAATTAATAAAAATATTAAAAAAGGGTAAATAATGTACAACGAAGAATGGAATGAAGAGTGGGAAGACATCAAATATAATATCACAGAATATGAATTGATGGAGATAATAGATAATGCTATGGATGAGAACATGACTATTGAAGGTTCTATACAAGATTTCATAGAAGCTAACTATGAACCAATTCATGTATTAGATGCAGACAGAGCAAGAGATGAATATATAGATAGGAAGTTAGAAGATGAGAGAGATTAAGCTTAGGGCATGGGATAGAGGCAATAAGGTTATGCACCATGACTTTCAGTTTATTAGTAGTGGGGATAATGGAGATGATTGGATAGTTTTTATATCAGATATTTATACATTAAAAAATCACAGCACAAATCCATTCACCAATCCAGATCCTTATCTTTCTCGACAATTAGAGAAAATGCAATACACTGGATTAAAAGATAAAAATGGTGTTGAGATTTATGAAGGGGATATATTATATCATCATATGCAGGGAAAAAGAGAAGTTATATTTCCAATGAGTAATACTTTCGCTTGTTATGGATTAAGAGCATCAAATGGTATGATTGGAACACTTCAAGATACTGATAAGTTATATGAAGTAGTAGGAAACATATATGAAGGTAAGAAGGTATTAAAATGAAAGGGATTAAATTAGAAGAGATGTTAGTCAATGCTATATTGGATCCAAACAAAAAGTTTACCCATAAATCATGGTATAAACATCAATATATGCATTGGAAAGATGGAGTAACTGCTAAATATTTTGTCTATGAAGATGACAGTGTTGCAGAGATATTTGAAATATGTACAGAATTAGAAGGATGGAAAGAATATGGAAATTAACAAAGAATATAAAAAATTAGTGAAGCATATATTAGATGAAGGCATTGAACAAGATTGTAGAAATGGTTCTCAATTAATAATACCACATTATAGTTTTACATTAGATCATATAAATGGTGATAATCACGAATTAACACTTAGAAAGATGTATTATAAAGGAGTTAAAGGTGAATTTAAGACATTAATTGATCCAACATCTTTAACAAATGTTAAACAATTTGAAGAAAATGGTTGTAATTACTGGAAATTATGGGCTGAAGAAGATGGCTCTATCAATATAGACTATCATAACATGATGCACCCACAATTAGAAGATATTATTAGACAAATTAAATATGAGCCAAATAGTAGAAGGCATGTCATTGAATTGTGGGATCATAATCATGTATACCATAAATATGACAATGATGTTTATGATCCATTATCACTTCCTTGCTGTTGGCATGGTTTAACATTCTCTGTCATAGATAATACACTACACCTTAAATGGATACAGAGAAGTGTAGATACGATGATTGGTCTTCCAGCTGATATTTACTTGTCTTATCTATTTATGAGCCATATAGCTCATCTATGTGATCTTAAGATAGGTACATGCATGTATTCTTTAAGTAATGTTCACATTTATTCAGAACATATAGAAGGAGCAAAAGAAATATTGAGAAGAAGTGTTAAAGATAAAGACAACCCACTAAAGTTTGAATTAAAGGAGTAAACTATGAAAATAGGTGATTTAGTAGAAAGTAAAAATGATTATGAGTTTTGTTGTACTATTATAGAAATAAATGGTAGAAATATTACTTT
>CBFCXS010000112.1:0-2996 GCA_965602085.1 Candidatus Woesearchaeota archaeon | reverse complement strand
CACTTATTTTTGCTTATGGATTGTTTGGTTTAATTATGGCATGGTATGAAAAGAGTCAAACTGATGATGAATTTAAAATAGAAACTGTAATTACATGGCTACCGAAAGTATTAGGTATAAAGATCGGATAAAAAGGGGAGAATGTATTTAAATGCCGACAAAGAAAATAATCCAATTGAGTGATGAGTTAATAGCAATAGTCAATGATTATACTAAAAAGAATAATCTTTCTTCTTTTTCAGAAGCTATCAGACTAATGATATCAAATATAAATGCACCTGTACCTGAAGCTGATGAAATGGTTACTGTTAATATTCCAGATTTGGAAGAAAGGATTCAAGAGATAGAAAAAAACTATAAATACTTTCAGGCAGATGAAACTCAAAGTACAATAGGCAACATGAATGTAAAATTGAATGACTCAGTAAAGAAGTTAGAGGAAATGGAAAAGAAGGTGAATATTTTAACGAGTGTATCAAAAATGTTCAAAGGACATTTGGAGAATAGGGATATTCATTTACAGGATTGATAGTGAAAAAATATCAAATTACTTACAAGTCAACAGTAGCAGATGGAATAGATTTAAAAGAAAAAATTGTTAAAATAATATTTGATGATGTTCAATGGAGAGATTATGGGGTAAGTGCTACAAGAGATGAAAAAGAATTCGAAAGTAAATTAACTACAGTTATTCCATATACCTCAATTTATGAAGTAATAATATTATCAGATGAAGACGAATGAAGAAAATATTGATCATATCAGTATTTCTCCTTTTTGTATCGTGTGCAAAACGATATACTATCAATCATAATCATCCCTACCATCCTTCCCCTACTGTAGAGTATGACTGTCCGTATGATAGCTGTCCTTATCCACCATATTTTCATGAACATAAGGGATATGGTAAACACCAACATGAGTATAAAGGTGAATATGAGTGATGATGGATGATGAAAGAAATAAGAAAGGATATAATTTAGCTAGAAAGGAATGTCTTCTTAGAGCTACAGATGATAAGAAGAATGACGATATATGTACGTTAAAACCCAATCCTTTTAATAAACCTTTATTTTTTGGTTTATGTCGAAAAGATTTATATAATACATGTCCATTATATAAATTTATTAGATGGGTGAAGAATTTTGATAAATGATGCTAAATTATTTCACAATGTAAATGTGAATAGATTAATATTAAAGCCTGATGATATATTATTAATTTCAGTTCCAGATAAATATTTTCAGAGAAAAGAGGTTATTAAATCACTATACGAACAGATCAAGAAACAGTTATTGCCTAGACCAAATAAGATTCTTGTATTACCTGAATCAATAAATATAAGTGTGATAGGGGAAAAAAAAGTAGAAGAATATATCTCACATGTGGATTTATGGAATTTATTTGAGGATGAGGAAGAAAATTGAGAGATTTAACAGCATTAGAGATAGCTACTAGAGTAGCATGGTCATTTCATGGTCTCCGTTATCGGTGGGGGGGTGATGATCCAATGGCAGGATTTGACTGTAGTGGATATATAGTAGAGATTCTAAAGTCAGTAGCTATATTACCTAGAATAGGAGATTGGACTGCTCAAGATATCTATGATTTATATGTGGGTCAAAAATTTCCTATTGCTGAAGAAGGTATGCTTGTATTTTGGAGAAATAATAGAAGGATAATTCATGTTGAGTATTGCTTGAATGAAGATTTGTCTATTGGTGCAAGTGGTGGTGGGGGGAGAACCATTACTGAAGAAGAAGCAATAGAACAAAATGCTTACATAAAGGTAAGATCATTTTGGAGCAGAAAAAATCCAATTGGATTTTTTGATCCATTTTTATTATGATGCAGGGTAGAGCAGTCTGGTTAGCTCATCGGACTCATATTCCGAAGGTCGGGGGTTCAAATCCCTCCCCTGCTACCAAAAGAAAGGATTATATTATGTATGATGATATCTTAGGCAAAGAGGAAAAACAGGAAGAAAAAAAACCAAAATCAAAATTAGGAAGAAGAAGACCATTGTTAGCACCTAAAGCATCTAAACCTAATAAACCTAAAGTGGGGGCTACAGGTCTTGGTGTACCAGTAAAGACAACATCTAACCAATGTCCCGAATGTGAAGAAGATTTTGAAGAATGTGAATGTGAAGGTGAAGAATTTGATGAAAATGATAAGTGGGATGCAGGGGGGGCAAAAAGTAAGTAGGAACAAATGGAAAACGATTTAAAAGATATTATATTATCTATAAGATGGGTGTTGCCTATTACTTTTCTTACTCTTATAGCTATATTAGTAAAATATATCATTAAGCTAAAAAGAATTATTAAGAACTGATGATGTGATACTAAGTGATACCAACCATGCAAACTATGCAAGCTATGCAAGCTATAGTTCTAGCAGTGTAAGTAGTGCTTCATACTCTAATGATTGGGAGCATTCTCCAATTGTAGTAGGTAGAGTAGAATGTTTTAAAACAAATACCTTCCATCATATCGAAAATAGAAATCCTCATTTAATAGCTCACGAAATAACACAATTTATATTAGAACGTAATATAGAAGATGTTAGAGTAACTATAAATGATATACGTGTTCCCCTTCCTATTGGAAATCATCAAAATATAATAAAAACAACTTTTGGAAATCAATCAATTTATCAAAATATAATAAAAACAATTGAAAATGAGAAACATTTTTTTAGAGAAGAAGATTTTTTTATATAAATACAAGTAAGGGAGACTATAATGAAATGAAAGCAATGAAGTTATTAATGATTATAATATTGATATCAATTTTCTCTATTGCTCATGCTCAAACATGGGAAGGAATAGATCACTATCTATACTATGGAGATACCGGAAAAGATATTTCAGTAGCATGGGCTAATCCAAAGGTTATAACACCTGAAGACCCCTTTGATGATTATAATCCTTTAACAGATGTTTTTGAACTTATTATATATAATAAAGACAGAGATTACACTGTAAAGATATC
>CBFCXS010000111.1:0-3064 GCA_965602085.1 Candidatus Woesearchaeota archaeon | reverse complement strand
AGCCCCTATAAAAAGGTTTTGATTTGTATACTATTTAACAATAATCTTTATTAAGCAAACATAGTTCTAAAACTAAGAAATGGCTAATTATCATCCTAATGTTAAACTAAAAAGTGTTAGTGGAATAGAAACTATTTTAGATTTTAATATTGAAAATAATTATTGGAAATCCTTTTCTAAACTAATTGAAATGGATAAGGAGCAGTCTGATTCAGGCATGCGTGATTTAGCAGTTAGAAAATTTTATGCTTTCATAGGTAGATATATAGATAATATAGGATTGTCACTTAATAAAAAAGATTTTGCTCCAGAAAAAAAACATATCTCTCTTGATATACTTAATTGTTTTCCTAGAACTTCTCCTGTAAAAGTTAAATTAAAATGTCAACCTATACCTATTGAGGGAAAGTATGAATTAGTATATACACCACATCTGGAATTTGAAGTTACACCAGAAACTCTAAGAGTTAGAGGTCATCTATCACCAGCAAGTTTTAATGGGTATGTTGCATATGTTCTAAGTGATTGTTTAAAATTTTCAGCAAATGGAGATGGTATTAGAAAACCAAGAATATTTGTAGATAAAGGTAGTATTAAAGTAGTTTCTATAGAACAAATAAAAGCAGTTTGTGATAAATTAAAAGAACTACATCAAAGAATTGGAGAACCAAGATTAGAAGAATTAGCAGATTTAGAAAGTGCAAGAAGGGAATTAAAAGATTGTAATCCCCTTGCAAAACAAGTTTTAGAAGCAGAATACCAAAGAAGAAAAGATTTACTACTACCAGAAAAATTATTTTAAACAACCTTTTCCTTTATTTTTTTATATCAGATTCTACTCTTGCAAAACTACTTATCATATTCATTTCTATTTTTCCCAATCTATAATATAAATCAACTATATTTGTAAAAAATATACTTAAAATACCAATCAATATCTGTAAGTCTGTAGCTGAATGTCCAAAAATTCTAGTTAAAATCATTCCAAAAGTAATTATTACAAATATCCAAAATAATATACGCAAAAAATTTATTTTTATATTCCCTTCACTAAAGTATAAATAAGTAATATAATTATCAAAACTATCACCACATAATATGGCCACAATTTAACACTTACAGTTTCTTCCATTTTTTACATTCTATTACTTGCTTAACATGTGTTATAAATTTTTTAGCATTTTTAACAGATTCATCTGCTGGTTCAATATTAGCTTGTGGTATTGTCTTATAAGTAAATCTTCCTCTTTTGCCTTTCTCCAATCTAAACAAACCCAATAATTCATCAGCCCTTACAATCATCTTATTATAGATTTTTAATAATTCAACATCTAATATCCCAGAATCAACAAAATTTTTCTTAAACTCTTCTAAAGTCTTCCTGTGAACCTCAGGAAACTCTGTTTTAATGCCTTTAGTCAATAACAAAGCCTTGGCAGAATAAAATATAGAATAATAAGCATGAGATATAACAGCACTATAAAATGATGCTCCTTCTTCAATATTAAATTCTTTTTTCTTTTCATTATTACCAGATACTTTAAATAAAATTTCAGCAACATTAACTTCATTAAATGACCTTTTTAAATAAACTTTAACCACTGAATCCATTTTTAATAGCCTCCTGAAGTATATCAAAATATTGTTTTCCGCCAGTAATAATTAAATTATTTCTTGCTGTTTCTTTTCCATAATTTTCTTCATTATTTACAAGCATTTCATAAAATTGTGATTTTGTAAATACATAAGGATGAATTTTTGGGATATTAAGTTCAGATTCAAGTTGTATTTCTGCAAGAATTGACTGTGGATCCTTTTTATCATCACAAATAATCACAATATCCAAATCTGATTTTTTATTTTGTTTATTTTTTGTGTAGCTCCCTGTAATAACAAGGGTAAAATAAGGTGTTTTTATCTTATTTATTATATTTTGAATATTAGGTATTTGTTTTGCAGTCATAGCTTTATATTCTGCAACAAACCCAATAATATTTTGAGCTTTTACATTTAGACCAATATTATAAATAATTACATTACCAATTTTTTTTTCATCTAAAATCTTTGATTTAACAAATTTTTTAAGAGTTTTATGTACATAACTATCTGATTTATTCTTTGAAAGTTCTTTAACCTGTTTAAATGTTAAATCTTTCCATGGTTTTCTAGTAAATGGTTCAATAATCATATATTCTTTTTTTAATAATTCCATTTTTTAGGATTAATTATTCCAATATTTAGGAATATTTAAACCTTTCTACTTCTCAACCTCTCATTCTCAAGAATTTCCTATAGCAATATTTCAACTTATAAACCATATTATCAAAGTGTATACCATACTATACAATTATCCCTATCAAAGTGTATACTATATTATACACATAAGAAGGTGATACTTTCAAAAACTTTTCCAATTCTAAATCGTTCTCACAGTCAATTAACTAATTCTTTAAACGAGAACTAAGGTAAACAAAATAGCACCCCACATCAAGTATTATAAAAAAATAAAAAACCTATAAAATTACATCCGATGCATATTCAAGAAAGCTTTTATCTCATCAATAAATTTATACAACTCCCCCTGAAGTTCACCTTCTAAAGCCTCAATCCTTCCTTTGATTATAAACTTATCATAAACCTCACGTATAAATTTCATAGGTCCACCTTCCCATCTATTCTCATAATCTTTTTCTAAATAAGCATCAAACCTAAACTCAACAGTTCCTTTCTTACTAGCAACTTTCATACCTTCACTCTCAACTTCAATATCTTCCATACGAAGAATCAACATAGAAACTTTAATTACAAACTTAACATAATCATCAACTTTCTTCTCAGCATACCATCTAATCTCTAAATTCTTCTTTCCAGCCTGTTCTATATCTCTATATTCTTGTTCTTGAAAATCATAACCATAGAGCTCAAACCATTTATATAATAATAAATAAAGCTCAGTTAAATCAAAAACACCTACCTGTTTTACCTTTAGAGCTGATGCAATGAAGTCTCTTTGAACCATATAAAAAACTTAAGAACTAGAGCTTTATAAAACTTATTCCTTCTT
>CBFCXS010000110.1:0-3074 GCA_965602085.1 Candidatus Woesearchaeota archaeon | reverse complement strand
TGTACTGTCCAGTTAATATTTTCATGTCCTAAAGTTATATTAATTGTTTGGTTGACTGTTTCTGTAATTGCTGTTGCATTTGATTTGTTAACCTGCCAACCATTTGCATTTTGTATTAATAATAAACAGTTTACTATCTCTCCATTATTGCCTATTTCATTATCTGTTACATTATAAGTAAAGTTTGCTGAGTGTACTGCACTTCTAGTGTTGTTTTCTGGCCAATAGATATTAACTATTGGTGGGTCATTGATATTTATAGTAATATTATAAGTTGTTGAGTTTGCTTTGTTATCTTGGTTAGTTGAGGTATCATTACATTCTACTCTCCATAATACATTCAAATTATCTTCAATTGTTATGTTTAAAGTGTTGTTTATAGTTTCTTCTATGTCAATATCTGTTTTATTTAATTCCCATGTTCCAGCCTTTTGTAACCATAATCTACAGACATCTACTCCATTATCTGCATCTGTTGCATTGTATGTGAAGTTTACATAAGCTGAACTTGAGTTTGTGTTGTTGAATGGGAATTGTAAGTTTACTATAGGTGCTGTTATGTCTACTACTGGTGTATCGGCTGATACATTTATGTCATCAATATACCAAACTTCTCCTGCTTTGTTTGAATCACATCTGAATCTTATTTTGAAATTAGCATTGTAATATGATGAATTTAATTCTCTTGAACGAGATATCCAATTTCCTTCATTAACACCAACTCCACTCTGGCCTTCTGCACAATCCATTGTTCCAAAGATTCCATTATTCCAGTTTGTGCCATCAGGTGATAAATCAAGACAACAATATTCTCCAGCATCAAGAGCAACATCTCCCCAAGCCCAGTATGATGCATTTCCATTTGTTTTTCCTGCTAAATTAATTGCATCCACTTTTGTTAGTAAACCCGGAGTTCCATCAGTATTACCATCAAATAGTTCTGAATAACTTGCAGTATGTGCTTGGGCTGTACTTGGTGCAAATACGGCAGCTGAATCTGTCCATTCTGGGGTTGTATCATCTCCATCATCCCAATTTTCTATGAGTATATCTCCTAATGCTTGAGTTCTAAATTTAACTTCTTCTGTTTCAAATTCTGTAATATTTTCTTCTGGTTGTATAGCAAATTCTGTGATATTTTCTGTAACTTCTGCTAATGTGAATTCTGTTATGTTTTCTTTAGTAATTGCAACTATTTCTTCTGTTATAGTTTCTTCTTTAGTAATTCTCTTTGTTACTGATTCTCTTGTTATTTCTTTGTAAATTTCCATAAATCTAATTGTTATAGACTCTGCAGGTTGGATGTTGTAACTAGCTAAATCTATAGTTAGGTTTGTTATATTGTATGCTACTAATTTCTCTTGTTCATACAATGGTTTTATATTTTGTAAATCACTGAGTGCTATTGTAAACTCTGATAAGTTTTGCTGCACTATTTGTATTCCTGATTCAATTTCTAATATTGCTGTTGATGGAATCACTGAGTTTACTTCAAAGTCCATTGTAGTTACTGGCTCAACTGTAGTAAACCCTGTAATTAATGATCCACTATTTGCTAATACTAGGAATCCTAGTATAAATGCAATAGTTATCACTATTGAAATCCAATCTTCTCGTTTGTGTTTCTTATTTCTACTTGGCATTCTTCTTTCTAGCTCGTGAATATAATGTCCAAATTGTTCTTGGATCTCTATCTAGCAGAGATGCAATTTGGGAAAGTTTCAAATTTTGAACTTCTTTAAGATGTGAAACTAAGGATTCTAGGATGGATAATTTACGATTTGAAAAAATTGATATAGGAACTGAGAATTGTTCTTGTTTTATTGTGAATTTTTTTGTATATTTTTTCTTTGAAGATGAATAAGCTTGCCAAATTGTTTTTGGACTTCTGTTTAATATTATAGAAATGTCTTTTATTGTTAAATTATTTTCAATTAAGAACTTAGTTACAGTTTCTAAAGGTGCTAATTTTGTTTTAAATAAAGATAAAGGAATAAAGTATTCTTTTTTTAATTTTGAGAGATAAAATGATAATTTTTTATGTAATTGCTGTAATTCTTGGTAGTTAATACTATTAGAAGTCTCTGTTTTCTTATTTTTTATCTTCATTTGTAAGTATTATATCTGTATTTGTAAGTCTATCTTGATATAGCAGGGGCTATATGTTGAGTATTATCTGTATTTGTATGTATTTAAAGGTTATTATCACTTCAGAACCCATATTTTTATAAAAATCAGAGAAATGAGCTAATATATGGATGAAATTAAGTTTGATGACTGGAAGAAACTAGATATAAGAGTTGGGAAGGTTTTAGAAGTGAAAGATCATCCTGAAGCTGAAAAATTATATGTTCTTAAAGTTGATTTTGGTGAATTTGAGAGATGGATTGTTTCTGGCTTGAGAGAGCATTATACTAAAGAGGAATTAGAAGGTAAAAGATTTGCATTTATTGTTAATTTAGAGCCTAAAACTTTAATAGGAGTTAAGAGTGAAGGTATGATTCTGGCTGCTGTTGAAAAAGATAAGGTTGTTTTGTTAGAACCTGACAAAGATATATCTGAAGGCTCTAAAATAGAGTAATTTTATCATATAAATCTATATAAACTTGTTTGAAATTTTTATAAAGAATGACAATATGGATTGAGCGTTATAGGCCAAAAACATTTTCTGAAATCATAGGACAGAAAGAGATAGTTTCTAGGGTTGAAAGTATGGTTAAACAGAAAAGTATGCCTCATTTATTATTTGCTGGACCTGCTGGTGTTGGAAAGAGTACATTGGCTTTGGTTGTTGCTAAGAGTTTGTATGGTGATTCCTGGAGAGAAAATTTTCTTGAGTTAAATGCTTCAGATGATAGGGGTATAGATGTTGTTAGAGGGATCATAAAAGATTTTGCTCGTGTGAAATCTATGAGCAATGTTCCATTTAAAATTATATTTTTAGATGAGTGTGATAGTTTAACTAAAGATGCACAACAAGCTTTGAGAAGAACTATGGAGAATTATACTGTGTCAACTAGATTTGTTTTAAGTTGTAATTATTCAAGTAAATTAATTGATCCTATAATAAGTAG
>CBFCXS010000109.1:0-3099 GCA_965602085.1 Candidatus Woesearchaeota archaeon | reverse complement strand
AAAAAAATAATTACCTTTTTCTTCTCTTAGCATACTTTTTAGCTGCTTTTGGAGCAAGTTTTCTTAGAAGTTTAGTTACTTGTTTTCTCAATGTTTTTGTACTCATTTTGTTTCTAACTCTAACTTTCTTCATAACTTCTCTAATTACCTTTGGACTTGCACCAGCCTTTCTAACAGAAGCGCTTAATTTTGCAGGTTTATAGGCATCCCCTCTCTTAATTAATTTTATTTTTGCCAATTATTTCACCTCATATTATTTTAATATTACAATGCTTTTAAACTTTACTACTTAAGCTCATCTCTACCAATTCTTTCAGAAGGTTTAACCATCTTAACACCTAACTTAGAATAAACACCTCTCTCAGATTTCCCAGCAATCCTCTTCCCTTTCAGAAACAAACCATACTCATTCAATTTCATACCTTTCCTAATAGCAATTCTACGCAACAATATATTATGTGTTTTACTCCCAGTAAAATATTGCAGAGCAGACCCATATTCATAATCAGGTACTACACGAATATCAACCTGCAAATTATTTTTCATCAAAACAGAAGCCTTAGTTTTACCTTTAGCTTGAATCTTTTTAACACCTTTCAACTTACAAAACTTATCAACAACCAAATGAGGTCTAGAAGAAGACACAATCAAATCCAAATCACCAATTGTCTCTAAACCTCTACGAACTGAACCAGCCTCAGAAGCTCTATTAACACCAGCAACTCTTTTCAAGATATGAAGTATCCTTCTAGCTTCTTTCTTAGCAACATCTAAAGGCATCCTACCTCTATGACCCTTAAACACTTTTATTCCTTCAAGAATATTTTTCTCAGCTCTAGCACCAAAAGTTTTCAACTTCCTAATTTTTCCAGCCTTAGCAGCTTTTAGCAAATCTTTCACACTTTTAATCCCCAACTTCTCTCTAAGTAATTGAGCTCTTCTAGGACCCATTCCAGGAACTCTAACTATATCCAACACACCACCATCAATATGTTTCTTCAACTTTTCATAAGTTTTTATTTTACCAGTTTTCAAAAACTCAACTATTTTAAGAGCAATAGATTCACCAACACCAGAAATCTTCTTCAAACCTTTTATCCCTTGCTTCTTATAAATTTTAGAAACATCATCACGCAATTGTTCTATACTTTTAGCAGCAACCCTATAAGCCTGAGGTTTCCAACGAACTTTTTGCATAGAATAAATACTGGACAAATCTTCAAACATTCTAACTAATTTTTTATTTTTTAACAATTTTCTCAGCTCTCTTAATCATTTCTTTCTTCAGAGCAATAAAACACCCACCTTCTTTCCCTTTCACAAATGTAGTTTCACCAGGTTTTATTATCTCAGAAATATCACCTTCAATATCAATATGAGTTATTCTAGCATTAGATTTTCCTTTCTCATGTATATAACCAACTACTTTCAAAGAATGCTTTCCTTCACCTCTTCCTGACATAATTAAAATAAAGAACTAATAACTTATAAATTTTGACATTCTTTTAAAAACTTCCAAAACTGAGGCCAACTCTTACTAACACAAGAAGGATATAAAATATCATTACTTTTACCATTCAACTTCTGGTACATAGCTATAGCTTGAACTACTCTATGATCTTTAGAAGAAACCTTATCACTTTTCAATTGCTCTTCCATCTCTAAAATCCTATCACTCTCATGACCATGCAAATTAGGAAATAATTTTTCACCAATTTCTTTACTAACAAAACCAAATACACGAGCAAAACAATAACTCTCTGCTTGTTTTAAAATAAATCCAACATTTTTCTTTCCTTTTAATAATTTAAGAAAAGTAATTGCTTGTTTCAGAATAGTTCTATCATATCTAGGCTCCCAATCTTTATTCCAATCCTTAACAGCTTCATAACTTAACTTTAACTTAAATGGAGGATTTTCAATAATTTCTTTATTTCCAAATAAAACAGCAGCACTAGCCCACTGAGAAGTTCCATTATCTAACTTTAATAATCTCTTCAAAGGCCAATTAACAATTTCAGAATTATCACAAATATCTCTCCCAACCAAAGTCCCTTTCAAAATAAATTTTTTATTCAAACCCAACTTCCAAGAAGCAAATTTCAAAAACCTATAAAGTGTTCCAGACTCACCTACATCTACTTCAGTACCACCCCAAGATTTCAACGCCCTCAAAAGAGCTTTTAAATCATCACCCAAATTTTCCTGCTTTTCAAGAAATTTAACAGCTTTATCATTACCATTAATCAAGTCAAGAACCCCCATCCTTATAATCCAAGACTTATCTAGAGGAATATAACCTTGTTCAATTAATTTATGCATAAAGGAGGAAAACACCAATAATTTAAAAATCTATGCCCCAAAACCTTTAAAAACACCATTTTTATAATATACTATTATAGCGGGATAGAACAGAGAATCTTAAAGAATTTAAGATTCGTTCAATTTGGAGTGTTCGCGAGGCTCATAACCTCGAGGTCGTTGGAAGTTCCAAAAGAACTGACGAATTCAAATCCAGCTCCCGCTATTTTTTTCAAAAAAAATGACATTATTATTAGGATTAGATGAAGCAGGAAGAGGCCCAATTCTAGGTCCAATGGTTATAGCAGCTGTGGCTATGAAAGACTCAGACTTACATAAATTAGAAGCACTACCTGTAAAAGACTCAAAACTTTTAACACCAAAAAAAAGAGAAGAACTCTACAAAGAAATAACAAAAATAACAAAGAAATACAAAATTCTAATTATATACCCTGCTGAAATAGATGAAGCTATACAAGGAGACAATGAATTAAATTTAAACTGGTTAGAGGCAGAAAAAACAGCACAAATAATCAATGAATTAAAACCAGGAGATGCATTCATAGATTGTCCAAGCCCAAACATAAAAGCATACACAGCTTACCTAAATAATATAATTAATACAAAAACAAATTTAGTATGTGAACATAAAGCAGATGTAAAATTCAAATTGGTAGCAGCAGCCTCAATCTTAGCAAAAGTTACAAGAGATAGAGAAATAGCAAAGATACAAAAAACAATACCAGAAAAAATTGGTTCAGGTTATTTAACAGACCCAATCACACAAGAATTCTTGCA
>CBFCXS010000108.1:0-3100 GCA_965602085.1 Candidatus Woesearchaeota archaeon | reverse complement strand
GTAGATAATGAGAAAGCAAGAAAAGCTAGGGCTGGTTTTGAAGCCTTGGAAGAGACAAGAAAAATTACTATTCTTGGTAGAAAAAGATTTGAATCATAGAAAGGTTTAAATTTCTATTTTACTGATATCAAATTCTTCTGAGTGTTCATCAAAATATTCTGGCACATGGAAAGCATGACATCCTTGTTCTAAACCTGGTTGAATGTCCCTATCTAATCTGTCTCCTATAATTAGTAGTTGTATGGGTTTTATTTTATAATGTACTATTACTGGTGTGAAATCTTTTGGCAGACCTTGCTCCATTTTGAAAAATTCATCAAAGTAATCTAAGTCTACTCCTGCTTCTTCCAGGTCTATTTTTACATTTACTGTATCTCCATCTGAGCAGGTACAAACTATTAATTCCAACCTTTTACATTTATCTAAGAATTCTTTTGTTCCAGTTCTTGGTTTTAACTGGTTTTCTGGGTCCTTTGTTGCTAAGAGAGTTCCATATACATCAAAAGCTACAACTTCCAAATAAGGGTGTTTTGACATTTTGGTTTTTAATTATAGTAGTTATTTAAATAGTTTTCCTACAATTTAATATTCTATAGCCCCTCTTAGTTCAATTAGGTCTAATAAAATATCATATATTTGTGTAAAAGCAGTTAAAATAAAAATATCATCTTTTGTTAGAGTTTTATTCTTAACTTTGTATAATTTTTGTTTAAATAAATCCCTATTAGTATGAAGTTGGTTTATCTTTTTTGTATCATACTCATAAAATATCTCATAATAAAATTTAAATGCGTTGCTTATTTCATCCATCATATCACAGCATTTTTTACTAAGATTAAGTTTCCCTTCAATAATGGTGTATCCTGCATAGTTTTTTATTATTTCTCCGATTTTGTTTAAAAAATTTATTATTGCAAAATAAAAAGTTGTTTTATCAGCTTCTTCATGGCCAAATTTATTTAAAATTCTTAAAGCATAATTTATAAGTTTCTTTATATTGGTGTGTTTGAACCTTACACTCTCTACTAATGCCCTATCTTTTTTTCTTGCACCTTCTACAAAGGTATCAAATAAGTTTATAGTTAATCTAAATATCCTCCTAATTATTGTGTTAAATTTCTCTTTAGATTCTTCAGTTATAACTTGAATTTTATAAAAGTCATTTGATGAATCTGTTATTTCAGCACCAATTAACCTATTGAGAGCCAAATTAATAACTTTTGGTGTTACAAAAACTTCACCACGCATATAAAATTTTATTTTTTTATTTTTTGTAGTTATAATTATGTTGTTATAACCATAAGTATACAAACTTTCTATTAAAAGAATTACAGTTGAACCGCTAAGACCCGTTATATCTATTTTTACTTCCTTGTTTCTCCTATAAGTTTCTTTTGATATTACAAGGCAATTTCCTTTTTCATTGATATCTATTTCTTCACTTTCCTTTAAGTTATGGGAATTACACCACTTTTTCGGTAAGGATACAGTAAATGTATTATTTCCCTGCTTGATTATTTTTCTTCTCATTATTTTTTGGTATGAAGGCAAACTTTATAAATGTTTTGTAAAAATATATGTTTTTTAAAAAATATATACTAATATATTCTTTATATTGCAAGTTTTAAGTATTTTGGAGATATATATTTTGTATGGTTATTATTGAGATTTATATGGAGAATGAAGATGAAGATGGTAAGAGGGCTTGAGAAAATAATAAATTCAATAAAAGCTGTAACAAGACCTGTTGTTTTAGCTGGTGCTTTGGCAGTTGGTTCTGTTTGTGGTTGTGATTTTGAGAATGAAGAGCTTACAAATAATCAACCTGAGATTCAAAATATAGCAGACCAAACTGTTGAAGAAGGGGATTTTTTTGATTTAGATTTAGAAGATTATATTTCTGATGCTGATGATGATACTTTAACAGTTGAAAAAGTAAGTGGTCCTGGTGAAATTGTGGATAATTTTTATCATTATGAAGATTTAGTTGATGAGGATCATGATAATAATGAACATTTAGTTAATTTTGAAGTAAATGACAATAAAGGGGGTATATCCCTTGGAAGTTTTAGGATACTACAAAAAGATAAAACTCTTTTTACAGAAGAAGAAGATGAAGGTGAGATTATTGATGAAACATTTAATACTTATACTCATATAATTGACGTGAATGATAATGAATATGATTTTACTAGGACTAGTTTAGAGTCTCTTTTGATTCCACCCTGGTTTTATCATGAAGGTTTTAATCATACTTTCCCAACAGGTGATGGGGGTAGTGAAAGAGATTATGTTATTGATAAAATGGCTGTAACAGTTCTTGGTAGTGATAAGCTTTATCATTTATTTTGGTTTACAGAGATTAATCAAATTGAAAGACTAGATGAAGAAAATGTACGAGTTTATTTTAATGATTCTTTGGAATTTGAAGGTCAATGGGTTCCTGGTGAAAAACCAATAAAATTTTATGGAACAGGACCTCATTTTGGATGGGTAAGAGGGATGAGTAGGGAAGATGGTATTGAAGTTCCTAGAGCAATTTATATAAATAATATTAAATCAATAGATTTTGATACTACTGGTTCAGAAGAGGCTTTTAATGAACAATATACATCAGTTTTAAATGATAATTTTTATCCAAAAACTGTTGAATTAAATGATGGGAGAAGATTTTCAACTGATTTAGGTTTTATAATAGACTGTTGTGGACACTATTATAGAAATAATTATCATGAAAGACTTAAAGATACATGTGATTTGTTTCTTCCAGATAGAACTATTAAAAAAATTCCTTTAGAAGAATTAGCAGAAATTGAGTTTACAGGTGAGTTTGGTGTTAATGAAATTAACTCTAATTTTTATCCTTCTCAGTGTAGACAAGTTAATTTAAGTTATAAAGATGGAACTAACGAGACTGGATTTTTAAATTTAACATCTGAATCTCATAATGGTACTTGTAACCATTCTGCTAAGTTTAAAGATTGGGATAAATTTATTTTGTATAATGATCGCGGGGCTATAATTGTTCCTTTAGATGATATAAAGAAAGTTATTGTTCCATAACCTCAAGGGCTTTAAGTTAATAAAATGGCAAAACCTA
>CBFCXS010000107.1:0-3105 GCA_965602085.1 Candidatus Woesearchaeota archaeon | reverse complement strand
CAGACTTGTATATAGACTTGGCTTTCCAACAAATTACTGGAAGTTCTGTAGCGGCATATATTGATAACTTTATTATTAATTCGGCTGATGAAGTTATTTGTCCTGATAGCTCAAGCTCAAGTTCAAGTTCATCAAGCAGTTCAAGTTCAAGCTCAAGTAGCAGTTCAAGTTCAACTTCTTATGAACCATTTGAAAATTTATTAACTTTTACAAAAGTAGATGAAGGAAATGATATAACTATAACTAATTCTTTGAGTGCTTCATTTGATACAATACCAAGAAATGTTGATTCTTATGTTTATAAAGATTATGGAGCAGGGTATTTCACGAACTTTAAAATTGAATTTGAACTTGAGATTACTGCTTCTGATTTTTCATCAGTTCTTTGGGCAATTGGTGTTAGTAATACTGTAGGTGCTGGTCAGGCTAAAACTGATGCTAATGATTCTATTCATCTTAATTTATGGAATGATGCAGGAAGTTTTAAATTAACTCTTAAAGATGAAAGTAACGATAATACTGATGTATATGTTGATGGTGGAAGCACAATACCTTTATATTATTTTACTTTAGAAAGAAATGATACAACCGCTACTTTAGAAATTTATTCCGATTCTAATAGAGAGACTTTGGTTGATTCATTATCAATTACTTGTGAATTAGAAGCAAAGAGATATCTATATATTATATCAAGTAGAGATGATACTAATTTAGCAGATATGACAGGATATACTCAAAAGTTTGAAATTTTATTTGCTTCTAGTTCCAGCTTATCTTCTTCATCTTTTTCGGTATCGTCAAGTTCAATCTCCAGTTCGTCCAGTCTGAGTTCATCCTTATCTAGCTTGAGTTCGTCCAGTTTGTCATTTAGCTCTTCGTCATCATCAAGTTCATCGTTGAGTTCAAGTTCATCAAGTAGCTCATCTTCATCTTCTGAATCAAGCAGTTCATCATCAAGCTCAAGTTCAAGTAGCTCAAGTTCCCTGTCAAGTAGCTCATCATCCTCATCAATCAGTTTGAGTTCAAGCAGTTCATCATCAAGCTCAAGTTCTGAATCATCAAGCTCTGAATCAAGTTCAAGTTCATCAAGCTCAACTTCTTATGAACCATATGAGAATTTATTAACATATACTGAACATGACCCTGATTCACGTTTAACTGTTAATCCATTAAAAGCATCATATTCATTCAGAAGATCAGATGCCGGGTATTTACTTAAAGACTTTGGTGTTGCTTATTTTGGTGATTTTGAAATTGAATATGAATTTAAGATTGATAGTTCTGATTCTTTATCTTTATCCTATCAAATTATTCTTTCTAATGTTATGGATAATGCATATGAACTTGAAATTGATTATTTAGATGGATTAGCTGTATTTTGTTATAATAGTATTGCAAGCATGGAAATACATATAGTTGATTTTAGTAGTGGATTAGAAGATAAATATGTTCTAGGTGGTACAAATACTCCACTTTATTATTGTACATTTAAAAGGGATTCATCAATTTTATCACTTGATATTTATTCTAATTCAGGTAGAAGTACTCTTGTGGATTCACTTTCAGCTTCTTGTGAAACTGAAACTAAAAGATATCTATATGGTTGTGCCGCAAGACATTCAACTTTATCTAATGTTCAGAATGGATATGTTCAGAATATTGAGATTTTATCACCTTAAAAAATAAGTTTACAAATTGTAAAAGGTATGTTAAGATGTTTTTATGAATGATATAAATATAATTATTGAAGCAAAGAATCCTGAAATTTTGGTTGTGACTCCCTTATTACCGAATCATGGAGTGAGTAAGATAACCAAAAAGACGATAAAGAGGAATAGAGTTCCCTTTTATTGGGTGTCAAGTGCAGGAAATAACAACATTCCCATTAATGCATTAGAGGGAATTAAATGGTATAAGAATAAATTCGGTAAGTTACCTATATACTATATCATGATTGATAGGGATATAGAAATGGGTAGATATATGTTAGACCGATTGTTCAATAAAATGAACCAAATGCCTGTAAAAGTTGGATATTGTTATGCTACATTTCAGTTCAAAGGACATTTGAATGTAGATTTTCCTGCAAAACCTTTTGATATCAATCAATTGGTAAAATCCAACTATATCAGTTCAAATTCCCTGTTTAGAACCAATATGGTTGAACAGGTGGGCCTTGTAACGGATAATAAATACAAAAGGCTGTTGGACTATGCCTTTTTATTAAAATGCTTCAGAATGGGATTTGTGGGTGTTCCTGAACCTAATGCATGGTTTATTGCACATAGTACGGAAAATGATATTTCAGCAGGTTCACAAGAGGATTATCGGCTGAAATACAAGAGAGTTTATGAAGATTTTATTCAACCATTGATAAAAAATGCTTGACAATGCATTTTTAGTGTGGTAGGATATAAATAATAATGAATAATAACTAATGAATAATAACCTATAACCAAAGGAGTTTGACATGGAATTTGATGATTTTTTTGATCAAACAGAGTTTTTAATTGACCCTGATGAAGCTGATATAGTTCAGGCCGAAAATTTTGATACAGGAAATGCTCCTGATATTTTCGCTACAGGGGAAACTCCTGATATTTTTACAACCAAAGATGTATATGATATTAGCTCAACAGCCTAAATTGGTTGTAGAATGTGGTGTTTTATAATCAGTTTGCAGGGGTTTTGTTGTTTTCCTCTGCATTAGGTAATAAGCTACTCCATTAGGAGTTATCGAAAGAAAAGGCTTGTTACTTCTCCATAGATGGTCACAATTGACCATTGTTTTCCTTTCGTTTGAGGGGAGTGGGATTAATTTTCCACTCCCCTTTCTTTTTTCCAAAAATTCCCACTTAAAATATATAAATAATAATTAGTAGGATATCTATACTTTATGAAACTTAAATTTATTAATTGGCGATTAATAAAAACTAAACGCTATAAGAAAAAACCGTTAAAGAATGGTGATAGTAAAAAAGGGGGAAATTGCAATGGCAAGTTCAGATCAAATGGAAAAATATCTAAATAAGAAAGAGACTTATAAACCTGTAGAGAAAGTTGATAACGTGTTTACAAGGGCTTTAGATCAAGCCAAGAAAGATC
>CBFCXS010000106.1:0-3144 GCA_965602085.1 Candidatus Woesearchaeota archaeon | reverse complement strand
GAAAGATAGCAGAGTCAAAAGGTAAAATGTTTTGGTGGTATAATAAAAATGTTTAAAAATTGCTATTTCGACACAAAAAAAAGTGAGATACATTTATGGGAACAGATACAAGGCGAAAATTTGTATGATGTTATTTCTTGGACTCCTTATTTGTATTTACCTTCCAAAGATGATGATGCTGATGCTAAAACAATATTTGGAAAAGCTGTTAAAAAGAAAATATTTAATACCTACTATGATTGCCACAAATTCCTAGAGCACAACAAAAATCCAAACGTATTTGAAAATAATGTTAGAAATGAAATTCAGTTTCTTGCAGAAAGATATTATGGAATTCCTGATGAGGAAATGCAAGTACCTAATCTAAAGGCTTATTATATAGATATTGAGGTACTACCTGAAGGGGGATTTCCTGATTATAGAGACCCTAAAGACCCTGTAATTCTTGCTTCAATTAGAGATGGAAGGACAGGTGAAACGGTAACATTCGGGTATGATGTATTTCATTTAAGGGATTATGGGGGGGAATACTCAGGAGTAAAGTATTATGCTTGTGAGAGTGAAGAAGACCTGATGAGGTACTTTTTCAATTACCTGCATAAGTTTCCATGTGATGTTTTGAGTGGATGGAATATATGGTCATTTGACCTTCCTTATATGATTAATAGAGCAAAGGTTCTATGGGGAGAAGAAGCAGGTACAGAGATGTATAAAAGAATGTCTCCTATCAATGTAGTTAATGTATGGAAACAAAGACACTCTGAAGAAATGAATATTGATATGGGGGGATTGACCGTATTAGATTATTATAATGTCTATAAGTGGTACGGCAAGAATCTTGAAAGATATACTCTTGAGTATGTCAGTCAACATGAATTAGGTGTTGGTAAATTGGAAAATCCATATGATTCTTTAAGGGAACTTTCGGAAAAGGATTGGGATAGATTTGTTGACTATAATGTGATTGACTGCGAAAGGGTAGCTGATCTTGATTCTAAACTTGGATATATCAGAATGATTCAGGCATTGAGTATGCTTTGTAAATCTCCCATGAAATACTATAATGCTCAAACTCAATTGATAGAAGGACTGATGTTGAGTTATTATAGAAGAAATGGGTTGTGTGCTCCACATTTTGCCGGGGGGGAACAACAGCCATTTACTGCGGCTATAGTTAAACAACCTGATAAAGGATTACATGAATGGGTTGTGGATGTAGATATTACCTCAAGTTATCCTTCTCATATTATTACCTTGAATATGTCAAATGAAACTTTCTTTGGAAAGATTGTTCGACTTGATGAAGCGGAAATAGTTTCTTATACAAGAAAAAGACATTTCCCACCATTCAAGATGTATGGTAAGGTAAGGGGGGAATGGGAACTTGTTACGTTTGATGAGTCTAAACTTGACAAGTTTAACCTTGCTTTACAAAGGGGGTTGTTTGCTATTGCTCCAAATGGTTCTATATTCTCAACTAAGAAAGAAGGTGTGGTAGCTAAAGTTGAAAAGAATGTATTCTTTAAAAGAAAAGAAGTGAAAGGAAAAAGATATGAATATGGTATGAAGGCGAATGAAAGTGAAGGAAGTGAGAAAGCTAAGTACAAGGAAAGAGAAAGGGAATTAGACTCCTTACAGCTTGCTTTGAAGATTATGATGAATGCTTTTTTCGGTATCCTATCTGTACCATACTCAAGATACTTTAATGTGTATATTGCTGAAGCTATTACGGCAGGGGGAAGACATACCATTCTATCAGGACAAAAGTTCTGTAATGAGCTTTTGAACAATCCTAATTCTGCATTACAGGATATACTAACTGATCTTCAAGCAGAAAGACTTCCATCAGAAGGAAAGGATTATGTCAAATATATTGATACAGACTCATTGTTTGTTGGATTGGGTGAATGGATAAAGGATAGTGGGTCTACTGTATGGGATGAATTAGATGATAATGAGAAGATTGATATCATCAAAGATATTTCGGGTATCTTAGAAAGATATATTGATGGTAGAATATTCAATGAGGTTCAGTTAGGTGATTATAATTCACAAGTCCATGACTTTAAGATCGGATTCAAACAGGAGATTATTGCCAAAACTGCTTTATTCGTTAAGAAGAAAAAATATGCATATTGGCTGTTGGATAAAGAAGGTGTGCCAAAGAATGATATCAAGGTTACAGGTCTTGAAATCGTTAGGTCTGAATCGGCTGAAGCTATCAGACCTAGATTGAAAACAGTCATGGAAATGATCATGAAGCAGAAAAAGGATGATGATTTAGCCAAGATTATTAGGAAATATAAGAAAGAGTTGAGTAAACTTACTCCTGAAGAATTAGCGGCTAATATAGGAATTAATAATATTAACAAATACTTAGGTGGTGGTGTTCCAAAGAAAGGTACACCGTGGCATGTGAAAGGAGTTTTTGGATACAGACTTCTTTTGAAGAAACTTGGAATAGAAAACAAATATGAGGATATTCATGAGGGGTTAAAGGCCAAAGTTATCTATGTAAAGAAAAATCCCTATAATGTAGAGACAATTACATTCTATAATTGGCCTGAAGAATTTGATGATATCATTCAGTTTGATTATGAAACAATGATAGACAAGTTCTTTGTTAAGAAGGTTCGATTACTTCTTGACCCTATCAATAAAGAGGGGATTATTGATAGTGATATGAGTGCTGTTAGAACCTTCTTTTAATTATCCAAGAACTTCCTAAGTGTACTTTCTTGAGGTTGTTCTTGAGGTTTTTTTGGTGGTGGTTCTTCCTGTTGCTGTTGTTCAGGTGGTGGTTCTTGCTGTTCAGGTGGTGGTTCTTCCTGTTTGGTCTTTTTGGGTTCAGTTTCTTTATCAACATTAGACCATTTCTTTTTCTTGTCTCTTAAATCCTGAACAATAGCATCATTCGTTTCATTTTCTTCTTTGTTTTTCATTGCGGCTAAAGCATCATCAATCATCTTGATATATCTTTTTACCTTTTCTGATGGATACTCCCCACCAACTTTAGGTTCTCCAAGAGCAAGGGCTTTAGAAACAACATTCTCATTTAAAAAATTATGATATCTCATTTTATCTCCTATGCAACATCCGTATCATATCCCTTGCATTTTGGACATTTAACTTCAACTGTATTTT
>CBFCXS010000105.1:0-3181 GCA_965602085.1 Candidatus Woesearchaeota archaeon | reverse complement strand
ATCTCTAGTATATAATCACCTTCCAAATCATCCACACTAAAATAATATTGTAATAACTGCCTATCTTCAATATCCAACTCTAACTGAACCTGTTCTAAAATATACTCTCCATTATCAATCTCAAACGCCAAAGTATTCCTACCTTCAATAAAATAATCTTTTAATAAATCCAAATCAATAGTTCCAGCATCACAAACAACTTTACCGAGATAAACATTCTTACCATTCAAACCAACTTTCAATATACCTTGATCAACATTAATTTTCAAGCAATTAACAAAGAAACTTAAAACCCCTTTTCTCATACTATCAATATTATCAACTACAAAATTCCTAAACTCAATTTTATTTATTAAATTAATCTGCTTTATTAACTGAACATCTTTCATAATAAATTTATTTGTGCTTAAAATAAATACACCTGGATGAGAAGCTTCCAATATCAACTGATTATTATATCTCTTCAAATGTTCAGCAGGGATTGTTATAGGTAAATCTCCTCCCCTTACTCTACCCCTATAAACTTCATTATTATTAACAATAACAACTAAGTCACCATTTGCCTCGCCAGTATTAAAAAACAAGCCCAAACTTTCCAAATCTGCTAAATTATCAACATCAAAATATAATTCTTTATATCTATTTACAAATAAACTTCTTGTAACAACAATTCTATCAGCTAACATTATAGGGTCAGTTTTTGTAGTGCTATACAAGTTTACAGAAGCAAGACTTTTTTCTTCAACTTCTTTAGAATAAGGATAAACATTACCAGGTGAAACACTCAAAAGAACTTCTCCATCAACTTCTTCACCATCTTCAGAACCTTCAGGATAATATTCTTCACCAGTACCTAATATTTTCTCTCTTTCAGTCTGAGGTAATAAAACCAAATATCCAACTATAACCAAACCAAGAACAAGAACAAATATAGCTACATGAACTGTAGGTGACTCTATCTTTTGGCCTCTTTTACCTATCATTAATAAAAAATAAGCCTCATTTATATATAAAGTTTACTAAATAAATAAGAATTTTAAAAATCTAGGCTCCTTCAGAACCATACCCAAAGCAATCTTAAAAGCATAATCTCTCTCATGCTTAGACAAAATCCTCTTAATTCTATCTTGTTTTACCAACTTAACCAAATAATCATAATCTTTATCAACAAACTTATTCAATTTATTCCTCATCATCAAAGAAACCTTCAAATCCCTACCAAAGTTTTTCTTACATAAAGAAGAATAATCTTTTTTCTCAAGAATAGACTTAGCCAAAGCTTGAGCACCAAAGAAACCATGCACTATTCCACCATAAGTTGTAGCTTTAACTTGTGTAGCAGCATCACCAACCAAATAAACATGATCTTTGCAAATTTGAAAATTTGGATTATGTATTGGAACCAAACCAGAACTTAAAGAACCGCAATTAACTCCTAACTTCCTCAAAAAAGAATTAAAATGTTGTTTACAATTTGATTCAGCAATTATTCCAATCCTACATCTCTTATCATCTTCAGGAATCACCCAACCAAAATAACCTTGTCCAACATAATTTTTAACTAAATCTTCCTCACTTTCATAATCAACAACAGTTTGCATACCAACAGCAAACCTTCTGCCATAATATAAACCAGTTTTGTGTGCAACAATAGAAGTTGGACCATCAGCACCAATTAATATATCAGTTCTATCTCTACCACAATCAAACACCAACTCCTTATCAAAAACTTCTTTTAATTTGCGCCCTAAAAAATATTTCACACCAACATTCATACTTTTCTCAGCTAAATAATTATCAAACATCTCTCTGTCAACAACATAATTCTCCTCCTTTAATTCAATCTCAACAGAATCATTTGGAGAATAAATTTTAAACCTATCAATTTTGTTCAAAACAAAGTCATTATTCATACCAACAAATTTAGTAACAGTACTGGGTAATATACCAGCACACTGAATAGGGCTCCCAATACTCCTATGCTCCTCAAAAACTTTCACATCTCTACCAGCTTTAGCAAGCAAATAAGCAGTATAACTTCCAACAGGACCAGCTCCAATGATTGAAATCATATTTTTCTCAACCATAATAAACTTTATAAATATTCTCTTAAAAGTAAGAACTATGTTCCCGGACATAATACTCATAATTTTAGCCTTTTTAGCTCTAATATTTGCTACAATCACAGATTTGAAGATAAAAGAGGTCCCAGACTGGTTAAGCTACTCTCTAATATTTTCAGCATTCTCAATAAGATTAATTGCCTCAATAACATACACAAACTACCTATATTTCCTATATGCAATTCTAGGGTTTGCAGCAATGTTTCTCTTAGGAACAGTCTTTTACTATTCAAAACAATGGGGAGGAGGAGATACAAAATTACTAATTGGATTAGGAGTAGTTTTTGCAACAAAACCTTTTTTCACACCAGAAACAAAATTCCCCTTCCTAGCAATACTTTTATTCAACATATTAATCATAGGAGCATTCTACGGATTACTTTGGACTTTCATCTTAGTAATAAAACACTGGGACAGATTTAAAATAAGATTTAAAGTAAAACTCAGAGATGAAAAAGTAAAGTTAGTGGAAAAAATAATTGCGGCAATAATTATAGTAAATATTTTATTAATTTTCACATTACAAGACAATTTCACAAGATTTACAATAATAATTTTAAACGGATTACTAATTATTTACCTCTACTTATGGATTGCAGTAAAAGCAATTGAAAGTTTATCAATGTATAGAGAAATATCCCCAGAAAAATTAGTAGAAGGAGATTGGGTTGCAAAAAATGTTTACAAAAGAAAACAATTAATCTACAAAAGAAACTCTGGTATATCAAAAGAAGATATAGAAAAAATAAAAGATGCAGACATAGAACAAGTAACAATTAAAGAAGGCATTCCATTTGTCCCACCTTTCCTAATTGGAACAATATTATCAATATTAACAGGAAAAATTTTATTTTTAATCTAAGGAATTCTTTGAATCTCTTTGTAAACTCTCTTATCTACCTCTTCAGGCTCTTCAACAATTTCCAAAGTTAGATTACTCTTAATCATTTGAGCAGCCTCTTCCATTTCACCCTCAGTAAGTTTCTTAGCATCCCAAACAAAGTTCACACCATCACCTTCAGAACGAGGAATTATATGAATAACAAAATGAGGAACTA
>CBFCXS010000104.1:0-3203 GCA_965602085.1 Candidatus Woesearchaeota archaeon | reverse complement strand
ATTTTCAGACCAATAAATTTTTAAATTATCTTGATCATCTAATATGATTTGATCAGGAGTAATTTCTTTATCAGCCCCTATTAAATCATAACATTGAACTATTACCCATCCGTTCAGTTTATGTTTTACTTCCCATAAATCTGATGGGTCATTTTGATAATGAATATAATCAGACCTTCTAGTTAAACTTCCACCACCTGTTACAGGTAATGACCTAAAAGTAGTTATCATTAAATCTGAAGAAGCATTTACCATTACATTATCTTCAGGTAAAACTCTTTCATTATTCCCATCCCAATGCATTATGACAGGCCCCGGTGGTGGAGTATACGCTGAAGGTGTATTGGTATTTAAATTATGATTTATCGTATCAATATAATAGATTTCACTCAATCCATCCAAAGCTGAAACAGGACTGCTTTGAGTTAAATATGTAACTCCATCACTTGCCGAACCTGCAATTGCCGCAACCCCTCTATAGGATTCATTAAATGTTATCTGTACAGTATTAGGATTGATAATGGTAACTGTATCAGGCATCACTAAGTATGCTCCAACAGCCGTATCTTCATCACCAAAAATCCAAGGCTGAATTACAATGTATTGGCTATTTAAATTATGTGTTATTGTCCACGTTTTTGATCTATAAGATTGATAGTAGGAAATAGTATTTTCTGCACCTGTTCCACCTGCCGAAATATATTGTGAACCTGTAAAGAAGGTATCATAATATCCTGCAAGTCTTCTATCATATAAAGGAATGGATGCTCCTATTCTATCGACTTTCCCCAATGGAGCAATTAATTCCTGATAATGAGAATACTTTGAAACAGGTCTTACATATTCCCAATTTCTAATTAACTCATCTGCTATATCCTCATTGATAATAAAATCTTCATCTTCAAAAGAAACACTCAATGGTTCAGTTGATAGATCAACCTCTACTTTATAATGTGGAGTTATTACAGGATACCCTGAAGTTGCAATTGTTTGAGTATAGTTAACTTCATCAATAGATACCTCATAAATTTTACCTGTCCAAGTACCATGAGTTAATTCCCTTCTTGAATTCAAGGCATGAAGATATCTATATGTAGTTGGAACTGTGATATGATAAATTGTTTCTAATAAATCTTCATCCCATCTTCTCTTTGCACTATATATTCTGACTGTTAAAGTTATTCCTGTTCTTTGTAAAGTAATATAATATGGAGTATCAGCTAAATATGTTCCTGTACTGTTTGTATTGTATTCAAAGACACCTGCAACATTCTCTGTCACTCTAAAAAATCTTGTTCCCCCTAAATCCATCTCAAAACTTAATGCAACCCAACTTCTATTATGATCTTCCAATTCTTTATACTCATTACTTAAACCCCAAAATACAACATTAGTAGCACTCACAACTACCGAACTCATTTCAACTCCTGTACAATGACTGAAGTTTCCTACAAAATCATCACTTCCACTTGTAGCTATTATTTGAGTATTGAAACTATTCGGGTCAAATCCTGTTACATTAATCTCATCTTCATATATATCACCTACAGAACAATTCAGATTGTTTGTTGTGAATAATAGATAATTTAATGGAATACCACAAAACCATGCATTAGTTCCGCAATCTCCTGATGGAGCAACTAGAGTATGAGTAGGATAATTAGCAGGATTAAATTGTGAATACCATAAATCTCCTGCTCCCCCACTAGGTTGAACTCCATAGAACTCCAAGAAATGATAATCCTCAAATGTATCCGTAATATCAAGATTCTGTATACACCATTCCCCCCATCTCTCATATACATTCAACTTGTTTCTTGTATTAGATAGGAATACTTTCCATATGACATAAAGAGCATTGTATGTTCCAATTCGTTTTAGAAAATAAGGAAGGTTCTCAACCCACTCCCTCAATGGAAGTTCATTGAGACTTTGTTCATTGATTGTGATACCATATATTTGAGATATATATCCTAACCATCTAAGGTCAACTTCTCTTGCATCATTCATTGACCAAAATGTTTTGGTCATATTGTACATCTCATGGTGAATTTGATCAAAGTATACCTTCAACCATTCTTCCATGTTAACTGTCTGATTATGTTGAGGTAATCCCTTTAGGGTATAATCTTTCAACCCCTCAAATTCTATTGCATATGTATTGTCTTCATTGCTAACAGGCCAAATCTTACCAAAGAAAAGAAAGGTTCTTTCCTGATTACAATAATCATGGTATAGATCATCCTGTTCAGGTCTTGCTAACCAATAATGGAAGAAAGAATCCTTCCTAAAATACATATTGTTTCCGATTTCAAACGCACTAGAAGCTACAGAAAATGTAGATTCAAGACCCTCATATTTCATCTTGAACCTGTTACCATCTATTGATTTAATCAAAAATCTATGACCAACATACCCTCTATCGGCATTGTCTTCATAGAGAATTGTCCACAACCCACCTTGAGAAACAACTGTCTTGTTAGGCCCAATCAAAAATGATTTCTGACTTCCTGTTCTTACCGCAACTAATATATCAAAGTATTCTTTGAGTAATTGATAATTAGGGTCACTAAACTTTCCCATTATTGTATTTTCCTTATAGCATTATCCAATTGCTGTTTCACATTTTTCCTTTCTTCATAAAGCTCATGATAATCTCTTTTCAAATCCGGGTCTTCAGGAAATCTTCTCAACTGTCTTCTAAGTTCATTAAGCTCTTGAGTGAGATTGTTATACATAAACTGTAAAAATTGAACATCACTTTTCTGTTGCTGATTTTGTAATGCTCCTGCAATTTGAATTTCTAATTCCTTAACATCTTCTTTGCTCTCAATCTTCACAACATCAACCTTTTCATTAGTTGCATAATGTGAATCAAAAGCCCATATACCACCAATTAAGGAAAGTATAGCTGTAATAACTCCTAATGTTGTTAAAAATTTTTTAGTAAACATGGTTAGTATTCCTCTAAAATTTTTACTGTATCCGATGATAGATATGGAAATTGATTAAGGCCCAACTGAACAGGTCTTAGCATGTTATCCCTATCTATCCACGGTGCATCTACCCATCTTGGATATAATGTTGAATCATTAACATTAGAATCATATGAATAGATTGTCTTGTTACTGTTAATATCTCTTATATTTAGATTTCTTACACCCTTAATAAATGTAAATTCATCATCAGGTGAAACATTACTT
>CBFCXS010000103.1:0-3220 GCA_965602085.1 Candidatus Woesearchaeota archaeon | reverse complement strand
TATTCCTTTATAAACATGGCAAAAAAGAAAGTAGAAGAAGTAAAGAATGTAAGTCCTCTAGAGATGCCTAAATCAAAGGAAAAAGGAATCCCAGAAGACTTAAAGAAAAAATTCAAAGAAATAAAGAAAAAACTAGACAAATTCAAAAAAGAAGCAACAAAGAAATTTGATAAATACATTCTAGCAATATCACTTTTACCTCCACAAAAGGAGCAGAAAGATAAGAAACAAATCAACTTGCTGGTTATGGTTGATGATTCAGATGTTAAGAAAATGTCTAAAATGGAATTAATAGATAAACTAACAGGAATCCTAGATAAAACAGCAAAAGATATTGATAAAAATATAAAACCAGATGTAATGCTAAATTCAGAATTAGTTGAAGCATGTTATGATGCAAAATATGATATTATAAGAATGATTGCAACTTCAGCACCAATTTATGACCCTAAAGATTTACTAGCAGCTCTAAGAATTTCAGAAGTGCACAAAAGCATGACAATAAAGAAATTTGAAAAATATATTCTAAGTTATGTTGCAGCTGGCTCATTATTCAGAGGAGAAAAATCAAGAGATATAGATGTTTACTTAATTGTAGATGATACAGATGTTAAAAAAATGTCCAGATTTGAATTAAAGGACAAGCTTAGAGCAATTATAACAACAATGGGCTTTGATGCAAAAGCAATCACAGGAGTTGACAAACAATTCCATGTACAAGTTTACATTCTAACAGATTTCTGGGAGTCAGTTAAAGATGCAAACCCAGTTATTTTCACATTACTGAGAGATGGAGTTCCTTTATTTGATAGAGGAGTATTTATGCCTTGGAAATTATTACTAAAACAAGGAAGAATAAAACCATCACCAGAAGCAATTGACATGCATATGGATTTGGGTGAGAAATTAATTACTAGATTAAAAAATAAAATGTTAGGAATTGTATCAGAAGATATTTATTATGCAGTTCTAAATCCAGCACAAGCAGCTTTAATGTTATATGGAATTCCACCACCGACACCAAAGGAAACAATACAACTCTTAAATGACATATTTGTTAAAAAAGAAAAATTATTAGAAAAGAGACATGTTGAAACCTTAGCTTACATAAGAAAACTATACAAAGATATTGAACATGGAAAAGTAAAAACTATTGAAGGAAAAGAAATAGATACTTTATTGAAAAAAACAGAAGAATATATGGAAAGAATGAGAGAACTATTTGAGGAAATTCATAAAAGAGCAGAAGGTAGAACAATATCAGAAATTAAAGAAGCATGTACAAACATAGTTAGAGATATTCTAAAAATAGAAGAAATTAAACTGCCCTTAGAAAAAGGTTTTGAAACATTAGTAGAACAAGGAAAGATTTCAAAAAGATTCTTAGATATATTAAAAGAGATTAACAAAGCAGAAAGAGAATTTAAAGCTAAAAAATTATCAAGACAAGAAGCAGAAAAAATTAGAAAAGATGCTTCTATTTTCATAAAAGCAATGCTTGAATATATCCAAAGAAGAAAATCAGTTGATTTAGAAAGAGCAAAAATAAGAATCAAATATGGAGATAAGTTTGCAGATATATTTGTATTTGAAGAGGAAATGTTCATGATAATGGACATAGCAGCAAAAGAAAAAGAGATTCAAAAAGCAACTATAACAAAAGATGGTAAATTAACAGATATTAAGAAAACAAACTTAATAGAATTAGAAGGACATCTGGCTAAAAAGATTCCAAGAAGAACATTTATCAAGGATTCTGTAATCAAATCACTAAAAGAGCTATTCGGTAAAGATATAGAAATACAGATTTAGAAACCTTTAAAAACCATAAATTAGACTTCATTTCTACGATGGAAGCTACTATTGTTAATTTCAGATTAGGAAGACATACTAAGTCAGAAAAGCAAATGGTAGTTAGAACTAAAACATCTACAAACAAAGAACAAGCAGATAAATTAAAGGGTAAAAAAGTAACCTGGAAAACTTCCTCTGGAAAAGTAATCAAAGGGGTAATCAAAGCACCTCATGGAAACTCAGGTGCATTTAGAGTAGAATTTGAAAGAGGTATACCTGGACAAGCCGTAGGTACAAAGGTGGAGATAGAATAAAATGGCAGGATTAAGAAAAGGTCATTGTTACACAACTGTAAAAAGAGCTTATACTAGACACTCAAAAGTTAAAGCAAAAGGTTTCATTAAAACAGTACCACAAAATAAAGTAGTAAGATATGACATGGGAGATCCAAATAAAAATTATAAATTCAGAGTAGATTTGGTTTCAAGACAACCAATACAAATAAGACATAATGCTTTAGAATCAACAAGACAAATAATTAATAGACATTTACATGCAGATATGGGTTTAAATTATTTCTTAAAATTAAGACAATACCCTCATCATATTCTAAGAGAAAATAAAATGATTACTGGTGCAGGAGCAGATAGAATGCAGACTGGTATGCAAAAAGCATTCGGTAGAACAATTGGAGTAGCTGCACAGTTAAAGAAAAATACAATTTTATTAAGTGTTTTCACACAAAAAGAAAATATAGACAAAGTTAAAAAAGCATTAGCAAGAGCACCATCAAGATTACCTGGTAAATATTCTATAGAATTAGTAGAGATTAAAAAATAATTATTCTTTTTTTTCTTCAACTTTAACTTCTTCTTTAGGCTTCTCTTCAACCTTAGGTTTTTCCTCTGGTTTAGGTTCAACCTTTACTTCAGGTTTCTTCTGTTCCGCAGGAACCTCTTCTTTAGGTTTATCCTCAACACCCAAAGATTTTTTCAAATCACCAGAACCATACTTAACAACTTTCATATTAATTTGAGCCATATAAGAACCAAAATGATTCCCACGAACATTCTTACGAACCTTAGTACCTTTTTCATTAATTAATATCCTCTTACGAACAGGACTATCAAAACTATTATTCAAAGGAAATCCAGCACTATCACTTCCACCAGTAATTACAAACTCATAATCTTTACAGCCAAGAGCATCACCATTAACAGTATCACCAATCTTCTTACCACTAAACAAATCTAATGAAAACTCTTTCTGGTAACTCTTACCATTTTTTACGTCGTTAAATATAACTTTTACCATTTAAACTCCCCAAACAGGATTTTGCTTTCTTTTAATTAAAGCTATTTCTTTCAAAATTTCAATTTCTTCACTATTTAAATATTTCTTTAAAGCCTTCAATTTAACAAAATCA
>CBFCXS010000102.1:0-3250 GCA_965602085.1 Candidatus Woesearchaeota archaeon | reverse complement strand
CACCACCACAGCTCTACTGCTATTTTTAGTAGTGCAGATTGTGTAGGTGAAGGTTTTGTAAAATTATTAGGACCAACAGGAGAAACAGGAGCTTATGTTTTAACATCTCAGATAGGGGATGCTATCCCATTAGAAAGATGTATACAAACTAAGGCTCATGATACTAATTCAAAAGATGGCCACCACCACAGCTCTACTGCTATTTTTAGTAGTGCAGATTGTGTAGGTGAAGGTTCCACAAAATTAGAAGAAACAACAGGAGCTTATGTTTTTCCATCTATGGCCTCTTGTGAAGCTTATTATAGTGGTGCATTAACATATATTTCATCTTTTAAAATTTTTATTGATTATACTTTTGAAAATACACCAATACAAGGAAGGGTAATAGATCAATCTGTATTTAGAAATGATGGTGTAATTCACGGAAGTAGTATCATACAAACAACAGGAAAAGTAGATGAAGCTTATCAATTTCCTGGGGATGGTTTTAATTATATAGAAACTGATATCACCAATGGTAAAGACAATAAGAAAGAAACAGTTAGTTACTGGTTTAAAGCAGATGAAATAATAGCAAATATGAGAATTTACTCAACACTTTCTAGTTTAGATGGAGATGGTAGTGATCCAGATTCAGGAATTCATGCAAGAGGTTATGCACAATTCAATGCAGAAGGAAAATTAGTGGTTCATAGAAAATCATATAGTACTCCCGATTGTCAGTATTCTGCTACCCCTGCAAACGATAATTCAGAACATATAACAATGATATCTGATACAGTACTACAACCAGATACATGGTATCATGTTGTTGAAGTATGGGACAGGGAAGAAGGAGTAGGTAAATTATATATTAATGGTGTTCTAGATGCTAGTCAAGTTACTTTAAAAAAAGAGTGTAATAATGATAATAATTTCTTATGGCTTGCTAGAAGAAAAGGTACTAATGCTTTTGACTTTGAAGGTTTAATTGATGAATTTAAGATATACAATGACATATTATTTTCAACACAAATTGCTGATCTTCATACAAGCGAATCTGGTGGACCACCACCACGTTGTGGAGATGGAACTGAAGATCCAGGTGAAGATTGTGATGATGGAGATGCTGCTAATTCAGATACAGAAACTGATGCTTGTAGAGAAGACTGTACACTAGCAGGATGTGGAGATGATGTTATAGATACAGATGAAGTTTGTGATAATGAAGAGTTTGGATCAGTAACATGTGCAACCTTAAAAGGAGCAGGTTATACTGGAACATTAGAATGTTCAGATGATTGTCTAAGTATTGATGATAATGATTGTGCTATAGGTCCAGGACCAGTATGTGGAGATGGAGCTAAAGAAGACCCAGAAGAATGTGATGATCACAATATTATAACTGAATCATGCTTATATGGTGAAGAATCATGTATAGTTTGTGATGCTACTTGTAATCTTGTGGCTGGTGATACATCTTATTGTGATGATGGTATAATAGATTCATTAAATAATGAAGTATGTGATTGTGGAGGAAATGCTTGTACATTATTAGAATTAGATAACAATGATTGTACTAATGAGTTATTTGCAACAGGAACACTTGGATGTTCAACTAATTGTTTAACTTTTGATAAGACTAATTGTGCTGGATCCTTTGAAGCTTGTTCAGATTCTCTAGATACTGATGAATACTACCCTGATGGAAAAAATGAATTTTTTGGAGGCACAATCTCAAAAGGATTAAATCCTGCAACTAGCGCACCATTTGCCGGTTCTCAAACAGATGCATGTGTAGCTAATATTGATCCAACTCTTCCTTCAACTAAAGTAAGAGAATGGTATTGTGATGAGAATTATGTTAGATATTTGGATATAACCTGTCCAACTACTTGTAATGATGCTGGTACAAAAGCTTATTGTACACACTTCACTGGAACACAAACTCCAACTTGTTCAGACTTAGTAGATACTGACCCTCTTGATATAATTCCTGGAAAAAATGAATATATAAAAGGAACAACAATAGGAATACATCCAACTTATGGTTATGAGATAACTAGAGTGGATTATTGTGATGAAGAAACTGGAGAACTTATAGAATTTTATTGTGATTCAGGAGAAATTAAATTTAGTCCTATAACTTGTCTACTAGGATATGAATGTTCTGAAGCAGAAGGTATTTGTAAAGTACCAGGATGCGGAGACGGTGATATAAGGGATACAGAACAATGTGATGATGGAGATATAGATTCTGGAGATGGTTGCTCATCAACTTGTACAGTGGAATCAGGATATCAATGTACTGGAGAACCAAGCATTTGTAATTTAGCAGGAGTTCCACCAGGAACATGCACATCCTCAAATGTAGGAGAAAGAAAACTTGTTGGTACAACAGTTAGTTATTGTTCACAATCAACATGGTTAGCTACAAAAGCAGTTGGAGACCCATGTTCTTATGATTATCAATGTATAGATAATATGTGTAGCACAAGTGGTACATGTTTATCTTACGATGCAGTACAAGATGCAGTTTGTACATATGTTGACTCAGACACATTAAGTGGAAGCAAATTATCCTTATACAACAGTCTGTGTGGTGCATAAAAATGTACAAAAAAATATTATTAATAACTTTTATTTTATTATTAGCAGTTTCAGCAGTAAAGGCTCAAAGTATTGGAGATTCTTGCTTAAATAATGCAGATTGTAGCTCAAACATATGTCAAGGTGGAGAATGTAGAAGTGCTGATATAAGAGATTTATTTACTCCAGATGATGACGATGATGATGACGATGATAATGGTGGTTACTGCCTAGAAAACTGGCAATGTACAAACCCAACAGCTTGTATTAACAATCAACAAACAAGAACATGCACAGACTTAAACGACTGTCAAAATGATTTAGAAATTAATATAAAACCAAATGAAATCATTTCCTGCACTCCTTTAGCATTACCAACTTGTTTTGATAGTATAAAAAATCAAGGAGAAGAAGGTGTAGATTGTGGAGGACCTTGTGCAGTATGTGCAGATTGTTATGACTCACAACAAAATTGTCATAGTGGATCTTGTGAAGATGGTGTAGATTGTGGTGGACCATGCATGCCATGTAAAAGAGCAATCACAGCTATGTTAATAATAATCACAGCAGTTATAGTTGTAATCTTATTAATCTTAGGTTTTTGGTATTTCAAAATTAAGGGAACAGGAAAAGTAATTGGTCAAACAGCAAAACAATTTGGACCTCCTCCAATTCAACCATC
>CBFCXS010000101.1:0-3296 GCA_965602085.1 Candidatus Woesearchaeota archaeon | reverse complement strand
ATGAAAGAATTTCTCTTCCCTTATGAACAAGTAAGACCTATTCAAGAAGCATTAATCAAACAAGTAAGCTCAATTATAGACAACAAATACAACTTAATAGCTCACGCACCAACAGGAATAGGAAAAACAGCTATCCTAGGTCCAGCCCTAAAACAAGCAATAAACAAAGACCTAACAGTTTTCTTTCTCACACCAAGACACTCACAACACCACATAGCAATTGAAACATTAAAACAAATAAAAGAAAAATACAACCTAGACTTCACAGCAGTAGACCTTATAGGAAAGAAACACATGTGTCCAGTTCCAGGAATTGAACAAATGAACTCTTCAGAATTTGCAGATTATTGCTCTGGTGTAAAAAAAGTAGATGTATGTGAGTTCTACTTAAATACAAAAAAGAAAGTTAAAAAACAACTAGCTCTAAAACAAATCCCAGATATAGCACATGTAGAAGAACTTTGCAAAGTAACAAACGAACACAAAATGTGCTCATTCGAACTAGCATGTGAAAAAGCAAAAGGTGCAAAAGTAATAATTGCAGACTACTTCCACATCTTAGCACCAATTAGAGATATTCTACTAAAAAGAATAAATAAAGAATTAGAACATTCAATATTAATTTTTGATGAAGCACACAACCTTCCAGATAGATGTAGAGATGTTTTAACAGCAAGTTTAGCAACAATAACATTAGACAGAGCAATCAGAGAAAATATTAAATTTGGTTTTGAATTAAAAGATGACCTAGAAAATATAAAAGCAAAACTGCACCAAATAGAATTCCCTTTAGACAAACAAGAGGTATTAGTAGAAAAATTTGAATTAAAAGTAGAGGATGACTTAATCACAAAATTAAAACTAGCAGCAGATGATGTATTAGAAGAGCAAAAGAGAAGTTCAATAGCATCAGTTGCACGCTTCCTAGAATTATGGAAAGGACCAGATGAAGGTTTTATAAGAGTAATATCAAGAAAAACAACAAAAAAAGGAAAACAATTCATACACCTCACCTACAAATGCTTAGACCCTTCATTTGTATTTGACGAACTAAAACCACATTCAACTATTTTAATGTCAGGAACACTATCACCAACAGATATGTATCAAGACCTACTAGACCTAAACAAAGATAAAACTTTATTAGTGGAATACAAATCTCCTTTCCCAAAAAAGAATAGATTAAACTTAATCATACCAACAACATCAACAAAATACACAGCACGGTCAGAAGAAATGTATGAAAAAATAGCAAACACCTGCTCAAATATTACAAACCTAATACCAGGTTCTATAGCAATTTATTTTCCATCATACAAACTAAGAGATGAAGTAAACAAATACTTCCAACCAAAGTGCAATAAAACAATATTCTTTGAACAATCAGGCTTAAACAAACTGCAAAAGCAGGAACTAATTGACAAATTCAAAACATACAAAGAAGCAGTTATATTAGGAGCAGCATCAGGTTCACTAGGCGAAGGTATAGACTTGCCAGGATTACTTAAAGCAGTTATTATAGTTGGTCTACCTTTAGGTAAACCAGACTTAGAAACACAGCAGTTAATCAGTTATTACCAAGAAAGATTTGGAAAAGGTTGGGATTATGGTTACATCTATCCAGCTATAATAAAATCTTTACAAAATGCAGGACGTTGCATCAGATCTGAAACAGATAGAGGTATAATAGCATTCTTAGATGAGAGATATACATGGCCAAACTACCAAAAATGTTTCCCACCAGATGTAAAAACAGAAACAGTCATAGACCCTACAGAAAAAATAAAAGAATTCTTTAAATAAAAAAGTTTATAAACCATACTTATACTCCAGTATATACTTTAAAATGATAGGCGAAGATACAAAACAAGAAGAATGTGATTGGTGTCGTAAAACAAGCCTCTTATACACAGAAGTAGGGCATTTTAGAGATTTTGATTCTGATTATTCCTATGGAATTGGTATCTGTCCAGGATGTGGAGGAGTAGGGGTTACATATGAAATTGAAGAATTTAAACAACGTGTTGAACGTATAAGAAAACTTAGAAAGGAATATTGTCTCCCTAATGAAGGAACACGTTCTGATATAAGATTTAAAAAATTAAGGGTCCTTATCCGAGAAGTTATAGAATTACATGAAAAATATGGTGAAGAAGGAACGAAATGTTTTGCTAAGGATATTAAAGAAGGTAAATTGAAAACCCTAGTAAATAGGTTATATGAGAAGGTACAAAGAGCAGCAGAAAACCCAAATTAAAGTTTTTTTAGTTAATTATATAAATTTAATATTCTAAATTATACATATGAAAGACATAATAATCTCAAATAAAAACCTAGAAAAAATAAAACAAAATATAAAAAAGCAAGGCAAAAATAAGTTACATATTCTAGCAGATTTTGATAGAACCTTAACTAAAGCATTTGATGAGGGTAAAAAAGTTTCAACCACACTTGCACAAATAAGACAAGAAGGTTATCTAGGAACAGATTATGTTAAACAAGCATATAAATTATTTGATAAATATCATCCAATAGAAATTAATCCACATATCACAATAAAAAAAAGAACAACCAAAATGCAAGAGTGGTGGAAAAAACACTTTGAATTGCTTATTAAAAAAGGTTTAGATAAAAACATAATTAAAGATCTTATAAAAAGGGATAAGTTGGCATTAAGAAAGGGAGTTTTGGAACTTATTGATTTTTTACATAAAAATAACATACCTTTAGTAATTATGTCTGCAGGACTCGGAGATGTAATAAAAGAGATACTAAAAAGCAAAAAAAGATTATATAAAAATGTCTACATAATATCTAATTTTTTAAAATTTAATAAAAAGGGAAAAGCAGTCAAAACTGAAAAAATATTTATACACTCAATGAACAAAACAGAAATAGCAGTTAAAAACTATCCAAAAATCTTCAAAATAATTAAAAACAAAACAAATGTAATTCTTCTAGGAGACAACATAGATGACACAGGAATGATAGAAGGTTTCAACTACAACAACCTAATAAAAATAGGGTTTCTAAATGAAAATGTAAAAGAAAACTTAAAAAAATTCAAAGAAAATTATGATATAATCCTATTAAACGATACAGACATGTCTCACATTAACAAATTATTAAAACAAATTACTTCTTCTTAAACTCTTTCTCAACATCTAAATCCTTAGCCTGAAAAGATTGAGCAAGATCAATAAAGTACTTACCATCTTCCAACTTAAAAACAAGTGGCTTACCTTTAAACATATCAACCAAATCTAAATGATATTTTCCAGAACCAATAACACGAA
>CBFCXS010000100.1:0-3318 GCA_965602085.1 Candidatus Woesearchaeota archaeon | reverse complement strand
ATATAAAAAAGCCAAATGTCCTGAATGTGGAGAATTTGTCAAAATAACATACAATGAAAATTTTGAGCTAGATGAGTTTTCCTGTTGTGGAAAATCATATACATTATATAAAAGAAAAACCAAAGTAAATAAAAGAAAGTATAAAAGGAAGGAGAAATGAAGAAAAAACTATTTTTGATATTATTATTATTGTTGATATATGGTGTTGCTCATTCTGCTAGAGTAACGTCCGATTTAGTTGTTCTATATGACTTTACAGAATCAAGTGGTACAGTGATAGCTGATAAATCAACTGGTACACCAAAGCTTGATTTAACAATTACGGAACCTGCTAATATAGACTTCCTTCAGCCGGGGGTTAGGGTCAAAACTGCAACAGTAGTCAAGACAAATGCTGCACGTACTAAATTAGATGGCAATGCCTTTTTTACCAATGGCATTACTATAGAGACATGGATAAAACCTTTAAACAATACTCAAAGTGGGCCAGCAAGAATCATATCTTTTTCTGTTGATAGTGCCAATCGTAATTTTACTTTTGGTCAAGCAGCAGATGCATGGGATATAAGATTCAGAACAAGCTTGAATCCAGGCAATGGTACTGCTCCTTCTACTGTGAGTCCTGTTGGTAGTATTGCTGCAACTCCCTTACTTCAGCATGTTGTTTATACTAGAGATGCTTCAGGAGATACAAAGATATATATTGATAAAGTTGAGGTAGCAGCAATAGCTAACCCTGGGGATGGTAGCAATTGGGATATGGCATATGAGTTTGGATTATTCAATGAGTTATCTTTTCCTACTGACACAAGAACATGGTTAGGAGACATATTTTTAGTAGCAGTATATAGCAAAAATTTAACTCCTGCTGAAATAACTGCAAACTATAATGCAGGTATCACTGCCCCTCCACCTGATCCTATTACTAAATCTTATAAGGTTACTAAAAAACTTTGTGACCTATCAGAAGTAGTTATCAATACTAAATTTGATCGTTCTCAAAGTTGGTCTGAATTTATGAAACATAATACAAGTACAGATAGTTTCGTTTCAGCACCAAATACTAATCCTGCTACTAAATCTGAAGTAGGTGGTATGTATCTACCTGCTGATCCTTCTGAAGTTATTCCAGAAAATGTTTTAGTAACAGCAACTTCAGAAGATAAAACAAGAACAATTAAAGTATATAAATCTATATGTACTACTGTTTTCTTAGAATAAAATAAAGAGGGGTGTCCGAATGGTAAGGAAGCAGACTGCTAATCTGTACAGGCTAACTACCTGTGTGAGTTCAAATCTCATCCCCTCTGCCACTACATGAAAGGATGTAAAATGTGAATAGAGAAGAAGCACTAAAATGTTTAAAAAATGATAGAAAACCATCAAAGGATGAATTGGTTATTGCAAAAAAAGTTATTCGTTATCTATTGGCTTTATCTGTTATGGAAGAAGGGTATGAATTGCCAAATATATATCATCTAAAAATAGTAGAAGAAGCTCTTAAACTGAAAATATAAATATGGAAGTGTGTCCGAATGGTAAGGAAGCGGTCTTGAAAACCGTAGGGGGTAAAACCTCTGTAGGTTCGAATCCTACCACTTCCGCTTAATAAAATTATGAAAAAAATAATAACAGCATTATTAATTTTAATTTTTGTAATATCTTGTACTGAAAATTATCCACCTACTACAAATGATGGTAAAAAATGGAGAGTTGGATATTATGAAGGTGGATCATATAAAGATTATCAAATATATTTAATATCATTGGTAAAAGGATTGGAAAAACTTGAGTGGATACCAAAAATTGATATTCCAAAATTACCTAATAATAATGATACCAAAGAATTATGGAATTTTTTAACAACAATAGAAAGTAAATATATTGAGTTTATAGGAGAAGCATATTGGTCTTCTAATTGGTATGAAGATCAAAGAAAAGTTAATAAGCTAAATGCCACTGTCTATCTTCAACGGGAAAAACTTGATTTAATTATAGGAGGTGGAACATGGGCAGGAGATTTAGCAAATAATTCACATAGAGTACCAACAGTAATAATATCAGCTAGTGATCCTATAAAAGCTGGAATTATAAAAAGTGCTAAAGATTCTGGTTTTAATCATGTTCATGCAACTTGTGATCCTGATAGATATTTAAGACAACTTACAGCATTTCATCATATTATTGGATTTAAAAAATTAGGAATTGTTTTTGAAAATACACCTGATGGTAGAGTTTATGCTTCTTTAGATGATGTTTTAAAAGTATCTATACAAGCAGACTTTGATGTAGTTACTTGTATAGCTTCTGATACAAATTTATCAGAAGAAGATTCTATGAAAGGAGTATTAAAATGTCATGAAGAATTAGCTACTAAAGTAGATGCCGTTTATATTGGAGCACATAGAGGAACAAATTCTAAATGGATGCCGAATGTATTAAAACCTTTGTTTGATCACAATATTCCTACATTTGCACAAGAAGGGCCAGATCAAGTTGAACGGGGAGTACTACTTAGTATTGCTAGAGTTGAAACTGAAGATATGGGTTTATTTTATGCAGAAACTATAGCTAAAATATTTAATGGCATATCTCCTAGAAAGATCAATCAGATATTCGAACAGTCAAAAAGAATAGTAATTAACATGGAAACAGCAAGACGTATTGGATTAGAAATACCTCAATCCATTATAGATACAGCAGATTATGTTTTTGAGAGTATAGATGAGTAGATTTACATTTTTTGTTATAGGAATTCCAATTTTTTTTGGTCTCCTATTTTGGATAACAGATGCAATTCAGTATTATTATTTTCTAACTGAAAGAATAAGATTTTTAATTTTTCAAGCACCTATGTCTTTTATGGATGCTTTAATTTTTAAAATTCCATTTAATGACCTAATTGTTAGAATAGTATTTGTGATTGCTTGTCTAGTTGGAGGAATTTCTAATGCAATATTTTTATCGACTGTAAAGAGAAGAAATATGGAACAAAAAAAATTAGAAGATCAACTCCGTCAATCTCAAAAAATGGAAGCTCTTGGTACATTAGCAGGGGGAATAGCACATGATTTCAATAACCTTTTAACTACAATAACAGGCTATTCTCAATTAATGCTACATGATAAATCATCAGAAGATGATCCAGATTATGAAAAATTAAAAAAAATTATACGTGCTGTTGAAAGAGGAAGTGAATTAACAAAACAGTTACTTTCTCTTAGTCGAAAAATTGAAGTTATACAAACACCAATGGATTTAAATGAAAATATTTTGGAAGTAAAAAAATTATTAGATAGTACAATATCTAAAATGATT
>CBFCXS010000099.1:0-3329 GCA_965602085.1 Candidatus Woesearchaeota archaeon | reverse complement strand
GTAGATTGGAGAAGAAAAACTTTAGCTTTTATGAGTGATGGTAGAATCCTTCAAAAATATGATGTTAGATTTACTGCTACTCAATACAGTAAAGCAAGAAAACATTCATATGGATGGACTGAATACTTAAAATTGAAAAAAGGGAAAAACCCATATGAATCATATCCTCTTTTAATCAAAAGTCTTGAATCAAAGGGATGGATAGTAAAAAAGAAACTTATGAGACCATAATTTTAATTTTAATGGGGGGTAAAAAATGGATTTAACAGAAAAGTACTTAGGTGAAGCAAAAGAAGATAAGATAGATGAAGTTTATGATAGGAGAGTAAAGATATTCAAAGATGAAATAAAGAAAGTTCAAAAAGATGCAGATGCAGAATTATGGGGCAAAGTAGTTATAGGTCTAAATAATCTAAAGGAAAGATTAGCTCTATTAATGTAATATCTTACACAAGATATTAAACAGGATGATAATATGAGAAAACTTAGAGAGTTTATGAATGAAGGATCAGAAGAAGATAATAAAATCCTTACTGCTATAATGGATTTCTTTGCCGATAATCCAAAACCACCTGATGATGATGTTCATGATTTGGCAGAAAAGTTAGGTCTTGAACCTGATGATTTTGAAGCAAAGATTTATGCTGTTTTGGGTTCTATCTTAGGAACAGGCAAAGCAAAAAAAGAAAAATTCACAGAAAAAAATGCAGATAAGAAAGAACTTGAAATGGGCATTAAAGTAGAGATGGAGCATACCAAAAACAAGGCAATAGCTAAAAGAATTACATTAGATCATTTAGCAGAATTACCAGATTATTATACTAGATTGTTAAAAATGGAGAAGGAGAAATAAAATGTCAAGAGAAGAAAACAGAAAGATGATTTCAGCTTATGAAAAAATGTTGCAAGACGGAACTGCTTTCAAAGAAGTAGATACCTCAATGGTTACAGAACCAGATTTATCAGTAGCTACAGGTAAAATAAACGATAATCCTTTAGGTGATCCTATAAATGACTCTATTAATAATCGTGGCAGTAACATCATTGAAGATAATGGATATGGTGAATTTGATTCATTAATGGAAAAGAAAATGCATGAGTTAAGGATGAGTGGGAAAAAACATAGTTCCAATGAATTTATTAATTTGAAGAAAAGAGTAAAGAGATTAGAGGAAGCTATGACATTAGTTATGGATTCTCAAACAAAACTTATAGAAGGTAGATAATGACAGATATACAAACTACTAAGCCTTTATGGAACTTGCATCAACTACAAGGTAATGTTGAACATGATCTTTTTCAGAGTATCATTGTAGAGTTTACCGATATATCAGGAATAGTATCTGACTATTATATAAGAAGTGAACAAGGCAAAAAAGATTATCTGTATGGAGAGAATATGCATACCGGATATCTTGGGCCATATGAAACAAAACTTATATATGAACCTACTGAAGAACCTACTCTTACAACAGGATTTGGTATAAACTCTGAAGATGTTATCTCATGGTCAAGTATTCCTAAATGGACACTTACAAGAGATGTATCAGCAGGATATCATCCTAAACCTGGGGATGCCATAGTCACTATCTGGAACAATAGATCATATGAGATAGCTGATATTCATGAAGAAGAAAAAATCTTTCAATTAAAAAAGATGATTTGGGGATTAGTACTTAGACCTTATAGATTTTCAGATGAGTCTGAATCAGCAAGGACTATATTTAGAGGTACAAGACTACCTACAGATCAAAATAATGTGAATAGACGGACAGATTTAGATACTACAACAGAACCACTTTCAGCATTTGGTGATAATGACCCATTAGATAAAGAAAGTGATGATATCTTTGACTATGGGCCTGATTATGACACTAACATATATGGATACTAAAGATGAGACTCAAAAACTACTTAAAAGAAGATATTAAAATACCTATAAATGTTGGGGATATTGTGCTAGGTGGAAAATTTAAAAACAAAAAGATTAAAGTAAAAGATATCGGTAAAAATGCAAAAGGAGATATCACAATAAACGGTAAACCTTTACTTAAATTCAGAATCATTACACAAGAGGAAGGGTGAAAATGGATAAATTATACAAGTATTTAGGGGAACAGGAACAGGAACTTGATCCTAAAATAGCAGCACAAATAATGGACAAGCTATATTCTATGACAGATCAACTATCAGACATAAGTTTGGGGAAGGTATGAGACTAAAAAGATATCTAATATTAGAGAAGACATTCAATATCAAAAAGGACGTTGATATCCTCTATAAAAAAGGATTTGAAAAAGTATTTAAAATCTTCAAAGAAAATGACTTTGAAGAAATGCAAAAAAAATTAAAAAAGATATTCAGACAGGGCAGAAGCAGCACAACACTTATTAGTACAGATAGTTCTATTCTAAAATCCCCTGAAGCAGTAATGGCACACAATGTAAATCCTGTAACAATAGATTTAGGAAGCTATGTGGATGGTAATTTCTATAGACCATCAGCAATAATAAAAAGACAAGCAGGTGGAAGTGGAAAAAAGGGAGAAATCCAAATATCTATGAATGCAGGAGTTATGGACATACTAATGAGGGGAGATATATCTTCGGTTGCAGAACATGAGTTAGTAAGATTTGCAAATGAATTATCTTCTACTAGAATTAAATCATCAATATCACATGAGTTATCCCATTGGATTTCAGATTCTTTATATAATAAACATATATCAAGTGTTTTAGACTTAGCAGCAGAATTAACAAATATGGAGCTAGTCAAGTTAGGTAAAAAAGACGTGAATATGACTTACTTTGAGATAGACGGACAAATACATGGATTAAAAGAATTAAAAAGAGCCAATAAAGATGAATGGGATGAATGGTCTCTATTAGATGTATTTAATTCATATACCACACTATATACAATAGCATCAAATCTAAAAAGACATGGCAAAGACGTATTAGACTTATGGCAGAAAACTCTTTTAAAGAGAATGGCAAGAGAAAATTTATTGGGTAAGAATATGAAATCTTTTGTAAAGCCAAATCAATTAATTAGGTAATCAAAATGAAACTAAAAAGATATTTAAATGAAAAGATATCCCTTACAGGTGAAAAGGATAAGGATAAGTGGCTAAAGGAATTAGAAGGGTGGAAATCCGATTTAAGAAAAATGACGAAAATATATAAATCTGTAGAAGCCGAAAACACACCAAAAGCTGTTAAAAAATTCAAAGAAGGTATGAAACTATTCGGAACTTTCAGAGAAAATTGGGAAAGATGGTACACTCAGTTTATTAAAAAGAAATTTGTCCCCGGTGAAGATAACACAGA
>CBFCXS010000098.1:0-3385 GCA_965602085.1 Candidatus Woesearchaeota archaeon | reverse complement strand
CCATGAACAATAACAACTTTACCAGAACCCATTCCAGGACCAGCATTCAAACCTTTCAAAATTACCTCTTTCCCTTCTACTTCTTGTTGTTTACCAATAATTTCTTTGGTCTTCTCAATTGTAGTCACAGGTCTTGATTGAACAATATATACTTTGTTTCCCTCAATTGCAAACTCTATATCCTGAGGAACTTTATAGTGCTCCTCAATTTTCACACCTAACTCACCTAGTAACTTAATATTTTCATCAGAAACTTTCTGCTTCTTACCTTCTTCAGGAGACAAATTTTTCTTAACACTTCTTTTCAGATTATAATCTCTAACTATTCCCCAGGGCTGCTCATTAACTTCTTTCTTTTTAATAGATAAATTACTTTTATCAACTATATATCTATCAGGAGTTATTGAACCGCCAACAACAGTTTCACCCAAACCAAATGCAGCTTCAATTACAATTTCTTTATCATTATTTGTTGAAGGATTTAATGTAAACAAGACACCAGCAGAAACAGAATCTACCATTTTCTGAACAATAACAGAAATAAAAACTTTAGAGTGATCAAATTTATTTTTAACTCTATAATAAATTGCACGAGCAGTAAATAATGAAGCCCAGCATTTCTTAACAGCTTTTACTAATTCATCTCCGCCACGAACATTCAAATAAGTTGCTTGTTGCCCGGCAAATGAAGCAGTAGGTAAATCTTCTGCAGTAGCACTAGATCTTACAGCAACATAAGCTTGTTCTCTACCAGCTTTAATCATACCAACACTTTCTCTGCTTGCAGTTTTGATTACATCAATATCAATAGCCATATTATAATAATTTTCTTTAATTTCAACCATCAAATCAGGAGGAACTTCAGAATCAATTATCATTTCCTGTACTTTCTCAGCAGCATCATGCAATGCATCAGTGTCTTCAACATTCAAACCATCTAAAACAGGATAAATTTTCTTATCTAATCCAGAATCTTCTAAGAATTTCTGATAAGCTTGAGCTGAAACACAAAAACCAGGTGGTATAGGCAGACCAATATTATACATCTCACCTAAACTTGCACCTTTGCCTCCAACTGAAGCTATATCACTCTTATTAACTTCTTTGAACCATAAGATATTTTTCATATTAACCTCTGTTAGTAATTATTCAATAATCTAATTATTTAAAGATTTCTAACTTAAAGAAGGATGTGCTTCAGCAACCTTTAACTTCCACTCTTCATCAACACCAAGAATATCTCTAATCAAAGCTTCTATATTCCTATTTATTGTTTCAGGTTTCTCTGGATAACCTCTTTTAGTTGATGTTCTTTCCTTTAAAGCATCCCTTAATTCAGTACTAATACCATAAAATACATGTTTAAAGTCACACTCATTATCAGGAAGAGAATTTACATATCTATCAAATGTTTCTCTATCACTATCTTCATGAATAAACATATGTCTGCCTTGTTTTATAGCGCAGTAATTAATTTCTCCTTTCCACTTAGCAGGTAATCTTCCTTCTAATTCCATAATCTTTTACATAAAATATCAATATATAAATCTGTCCCTAACTTTTAGAGACCTCCTAGAACTTATTGTTACTTGTAAGTGGTTAATAATAGAAAGGTTTATAAAGGAGAAATATATACTATAATAGTATAAAATGAGGTTAAAATGGAACAAGACACAAGAGCAAAATTAGAAAGTGCATTAGGTTTTAAATTAACTAGCACTGAAAGAGATATTTTAGCACATATAGAGAGAGAAGTAGAAAAATTAGGTTATGGACATCTAGAACCAATAAAAAGAACAAAAACTTATGATATTTTAGAGAGTTTAGGGACAAAACCTATAATGGTTTAGAGGTTAAAAATGACAGAATCTTTAGATACATTAGCAAAAGAAGTACAATATCATCGTGCTGAAGAAAGAAGTGGTCATTTTTTCTTAGGTTGTTCAGACCCTAGAGAGCATGTCCATACAAAACTAGGCAGTCATATGTATCACAAACCATTAAGCTTTGAACATGATGGATTTGGAACTGTTAAGATGTTAGTATTCGAAGACCCTTATAATCATGATGAGGTTTATATGTTTAGACTTGAAGCAGATCAAATAAGAAAAGCTGTAAATCAGAAACAACCTATAGATTTAACTGAAAAGATGGCTATTCATAGAGGAAGAGAAGCAGTTAGAGAATTAAATTCACCAGTAGATTTAATTTCACAATTACTTTAAAAATTATAAGTGTAATCTTTAAATATTCTTAAAATAATTCTTTTATAGATGAAGTTTTTTAAAAAAGGAGAATTAGAGATACTTTGGCCTTTTCATTTATATAACTTAATAGCAGCTAGTTTTTTTATTATGCCTGTCTTCTTTGTAGTTTATTTTTTACATATTGGATTAAGTGTGTTCCAAATTGGTATTTTAATGGCAGCTTATCCTTTAGCTTCTTTATTATTTGAAGTTCCTACTGGAGCTGTTGCAGATTTATATGGAAGAAAATTCTCAGTTATGTTGGGGTTGTTTACAGAGGGGATAAGTTTATTTTTAGTTTATCTCTCAAACAATTTTTATTATCTTATTTTTGTTATGTTTATATTTGGTATTACTAAAACCTTTTCTACAGGTAGTGCTGAAGCCTGGATAGTTGATTTAGTAACAAGAAAAAAGAGAAAAGATTTAGTTCATACTTATTTTGTTAAAGAGCAATTTATAATTGGATTTGGTTTGATTATTTCTGGTATTCTTGGGGCTTTTTTAGTTTCAAAATTTGGTGTTGGGATTATTTGGGCTGTAACTGGAGGGATTTTAATATTATCTTTTTTTATTTTAGGTTTTGCAGAAGAGATTTTTGTTAGAAGAAAAGCCAAAATTAAAGATTCATTAAAAGATGTTTCTAAACAAACAAAGAAAACCATATCTTATGGATATAAACATCCTGTTTTGTATTATTTTTTAATTGCTATGGTTATAATGATGTTTGCTTATACATTTAGTTCTCTTATAACTTGGGTTCCTTTTTTAAAGAGTTTTAATTTTCCTGACTATGCTTTTGGTTACTTACAATCTGGTATAGCTGCAGTAGCTATGATAGCTCCATTTTGTTTTGGAAATTTACATAAAAAAATAGGTGATAGAAATTTTATTATTTTTGGAACATTTATGTCAGCTTTAATTATTGCTTTTATATTATTGCCTAAATCTTGGGTAACTGCATTAATTGTAATCTTATCTTCAAGTTTTTTCTTTGATATGAAAAGACCTGTTTCAAGATCCTTTTTCCACAAATTTATACCATCAAAGTTAAGAGCAACTATGGGAAGTGTTGAAGCCATGTTAGCTTCTATAGCATTGATTATATCTACTCCTATTGTTGGTTATTTGGTTGATTT
>CBFCXS010000097.1:0-3393 GCA_965602085.1 Candidatus Woesearchaeota archaeon | reverse complement strand
GAGATTTATATATATTATTGTAATGAAAATTAAAGTAAAAGCTGGAAGTTCTGTTGAGAAAGTTGTTAAAGTTGGAGATTCTTTAGTTGTTTATGTGAAATCTCGTGCTATTGAAAGTAAGGCTAATAGAGATGTTCTTAGAGTTTTGAAGAAGTATTTTGGGAAACCTGTGAGAATTGTTAAAGGTTTGAAGAGTAAATTGAAAATTATTGAGGTTTAATTTTGTAAGCATTTCTTCTATGATTAATTCTTAATACTACTAATCTCCTACCTGAAATTACTATATCTATGATAACTCTATAATCCATTACCCTTAAACGCCAAAGTTTTGACCCTTGCAATCTTTTAAGAAAAGGAAAAGGATTCTCTCTAATTGAGTATATTTTTTTTAAAATTATTTCTGCATCTGTTTTATTTAATTTTTTAACAAATTTTTCTGCTTTTCTAGTTAATTCAATAGAATACATTTTAAACTAGAGAAATTCCCAATTCTTTTGCTACTTGTTCTATTGGTATTGTTTTACCTTGTTTTACTTCTTCTAGTGCTTCTTGGATATCTTTAATTTCTTCTTCATTTAATGCTTCTTCTTCTACTTCTTCCATTAAGCTGTTTATAACCTCTTCATATGACTCTCTTTCATGTTTTTTGAAGAGTTTTAATTTTTCTAAAGTTTGTTTTTGAACTTGTATTGTTGTAGTTTTCATAGTTATATAGTTACTATAATAAGTATATAAGTCTTTTGATTATTTCTTTTTAAAATTTAAAGCAGATTCCATTTTTTCTTCTAATAACTCTCCTGAGAATGCGTCTAGTTTAATATTGATTATATTAAATGTTGATGTTATTTTAGTTATATTCCAGACTGTTTTACCTTCTATTACTTGTAGTATTGTTATTTCTTTTGTTGGTGTTTCATTAGGATATTTTTCTTTTAGTAAATCACTTACTAATCCTCTTGCTTTGTCTAAATCTATTGTTAAATCTTCTAGATGTAGTTCTTCTAAATCTTTTTTTTCTTTTTGTAATACTTTTTCATCCTTTCCTACTAGGGTTATTTTATCTATATCTACTTTGAATGATGTTACTAGTTTTGTTTTTTTAGAGTAGAAAGATAGTTGGGTTTGTTGTTCTGTTAAAAAGATTGAACAAAGATAAGCATTTGGATGGTCTTTTAAGTAGTCTTTGAATTCTTTTGAATCTTTAACTTTATTTAGAAGTTCTAACATAATTTGTAGGGAATTGTCTTTATTTAATTAATTTTTGTCTCCCATTGTTATTAAGTATGGAAAAATTTAAATAATTTAAAGACTTGATTTTAAATGTGTTAATTAATATTTTTGACCATTTGCCTAAAAAAACTTTTGTTTATATAGAAAACGACTTGAGACATATATTATTTGATAAGTGTATTAAAACTACATTAACTGCTCTTTCTAAAGAATTTTCTTTACATCTAAAAAATGTTAGTAGGTATAGAAGTGGAATTAGATCCGTTTCTAAGGAGTTTTTTATTAATTTAGTACAAAAAGCTAAAATGAGTTTAAGCGACTTTCAAGATAAGATTATTATAAAAGTTGGTAAGAGAGGAAATAAACTAAAAATAGGTCCTTTTGTGAACATCACCCCTGATTGGATATATATATCAGAATTAATTAGGGGAGATGGGTCTATTATAAAGGGAAATAATAATAGTAGGAGAACCTGTTTTTCTAATAAAAATAAAGTTTTACTATCATTTGTAGGAAATTTTTTTTTAAGATTAGGTATAAATAAAAAAAGCATTGGCCTTTATGCAGATTTTGTTAGACCTGATACAAAAAATTTGGTGATTCATTCGGAGATTATTGCCTATTTTTTAAATTCTTTTTTTCAAATTCCTTTTGGATACAAGAGCGGTGGGTTGTTTGTACCTAAATTTATTATGGATAATAAGGACTATCAATTAAGTGCTGTTAGAGGTATTTTTGATTCTGAAGGTTGTATAAGGTTCAAAAGAAAAGGGGGGCATACTTGGAAAGATCTCCAAATATGTATGAAGGATAAAGTTTATCTAGAAAATATTCAGACTATTCTCAATAATTTAGGTATAGATTCTTCTATTAAAAAAGAAAAATCTAGAAAAATGTTTAGACTTTTGATGTATAAGAAAGAGAGTATTATAAAATTTTATCAAAAAATTAAACCTTTACATTCGCATAAACTTAAAATATTTGATAAACTATTAGATTACTATAATTAAAAAGAAATAGTTTGCTCTTTTTTTTCTATGTTTTTTAATACTTTTTCTATGAATTTTTTTGGTTTAACCCCAAATTTAACTTTGTTATCCCTTGTTCTTATAGCTAATGTTTTATTTTTAACTTCTTTATCTCCTATTGTGATAATGCAAGAGGGTTTGTCATTTATTTGTGCTTCTCTGACTTTTTTTCCTATAGTTTCTGCTCTGTCATCTAATTCTACTCTTATGTTGTTTTCTTTTAGTTGTTTAGTTATTTGTTTTGCAAATTTTGTGTTTTTATCACTGACTGTAACTATTTTTACTTGAACTGGTGATAACCATAATGGGAATTTTCCTGCATAGTGTTCTATTAGAATTCCAATAAATCTTTCTAGAGTTCCATATATAGTTCTATGTAACATTACAACTCTATGTTTTTTATTATCTTTTCCTTCATAAGCTAAATCAAATTTTTCCGGCATTGAGAAATCTAGCTGTATAGTTGCACACTGCCATTTCCTTCCTAAAGAGTCTTTTATATGGAAATCTATTTTTGGTCCGTAGAATGCTCCATCTCCAGGATTTATTTGGTATTTTAATTTTTTAGATTTCAGAGCCATTTGTAATGATCCTTCAGCTAGTTTCCACATTTTTGCTGAACCCATTGCTTTTTCTGGTTTTGTTGATAATTCTATTTCATATTTGAAGCCGAATATTTTATAGATTTTATCTACTAAATTAAATAATTCAATTATTTGGTCTTTTATTTGTTCTTTTGTACAATATATATGTGCATCATCTTGAGTGAAATATCTCACTCTGAATAATCCATTTAATACTCCTGATAATTCATGCCTGTGGACTATACCAAATTCTCCTGCTTTTAATGGCAAATCTCTATAGGAATACATTTTTGTTTTGAAAACTAAAATATTTCCTGGACAATACATTGGTTTGACTGCAAAGTCCTGGTTGTCAACTTTTGTGAAGTACATGTTTTCTTTGTAGTGGTCCCAATGTCCAGATTTTAACCATAAAGATTTGTTTAGGATTAATGGTGTCTTATTTATTTCGTAGTTTAATTTTCTCATTTCTTCTGTCATAAATTCTATTAGTTTGTTATAGATTAGTGCTCCTCTGTTGTGGAAGAAAGGCATACCAGGTGCTTCTTGAT
>CBFCXS010000096.1:0-3414 GCA_965602085.1 Candidatus Woesearchaeota archaeon | reverse complement strand
GTTGAAAATATAAGTTTTACATTACCAGTTGAGGAAAATTTAACTGAGAATATTATTATAAATGAAACTATTGAAAATTTTAATGAAACTTTAGATTTTGGAACTGAAGCAATTAAATATGGTTCTGGTGATGTTGGAGGAACAAATAATCCAATATCTCCAGCAAATAATTCAAGACAATTTACAAGATCTGTTATTTTCACTTATAATTTAACTATAGATGGTGTACATAATAGTTCTTCTCTTACTGATTATGCTGTTGGTAATTATTGGTTTGAGCAGAACTCTACTGATATGAGTGGGAATGGGAATGATGGTACAATTGTTGGAGGAGTTACAAATACTACTGGAATTGTTGGTTATGCTTATGAATTTGATGGTGATGGGGATAATATTGATTTAACTGCTAATGTTGCAAATTTTGCTTCTCTTTCAGAAGGAACAATATCTGTTTGGTTTAAATGGGCAACTGAAGACAGAGGAACTATTATTTCTATTTCAGATGATGATGATGGCTCAAGTGAATATGAATTAGGAGTAGATGGTACAACTAAGAAAGTAGGAATCTTAGCAAGAGAAAATGCTGCAAATCAATTTAGAGTATCAAAAGATACATTAGTAAATGATAATCTATGGCATCATATTGCATTAACAGTTAGTTCTACTGGTAATGCTTTTTATTTAGATGGTTCTTCTGCTGGTTCAACTTATGCTACAGGTGATGCTACTTCACATATATTCTACTCAGATATATCAGGTTTAGATAGTATGCATATTGGAGCAAATGATGATTCTACAGCAGGATTACAATGGTACTTTAACGGAGCAATAGACGAAGTTTTAATCTTTAACAGAAGTTTATCTGCTTTAGAAATTAATGAATTATATAACAGAACTTTAAATGTAGCAAATAGAAGTTTATTATTAAAAATAGATGATGGTAATTATCATACAAATACAACAGATTATGTATTTGATGTTTCTGATATAGTTAGTGAAAATCAAACTGGAGATCAAACTTTCAATGTTAGTTTTTCAACTGATGAATATGAAATATATTGGAAAATTGCTTCAAGAATGTGGAATGATTCTTCTCAGCATAATTCTTCTGAGTTCTATTTATTATTTAATAGATTAGTTACACAATCAGCACCAAATATAGGTGCACACACATTTGTAGACCCTAATTATGTAGTTGGTTCTTGGAGATTTGAAGAGAATGGTTCAGGTGCAATAGACGAAACAGGATTGAATAATGGTTCGTTTGTTGGTGATGTTAAGTGGTGTCCTGACCAAGGTGATTCACAAAAGTGGAATTGTTCTGGAAGAATTGGTAAAGGTGTGCACTTTGATGGTGTTGGGGACTATATTAATGTAGCTGACCAAAATAGTTTGGATATCACAGACTTTACTTTTGCAACTTGGGTTAAATTTAATTCTCAATCAGGTGCTATGACTTTGGTTTCAAAAAATGATTATAATACAGGAAATCCTTATGTTACTATCAGGCATGATCAAACTGGATATATACAAACAAATATTTGGGTGTCAGGAACAACTTATGATTCTTTGGTAGGTAATGCTCTTTCTTGGAATAATGAACAGTGGTATCTTGTTGCTGTAACTTATGATACCTCAACTAAAACTGCAAATTTTTATAGAGATGGTTCTTCTGTGGGTACAGACACAACTACTTCTATTGCTGGGATAAATAATAATAATTTACAAATAGGAAGACAAGGTACTGCTGCTTATGTAAATGGCACTCTTGACGAAGTAACAATCTGGAATAGAAGTTTAAGTTCTGAGGAAGTTTTACAGTTGTGGAACTCAAGTGCAGATGCTTATAATACTGCTTACACAATACAAGATATATCTGCTTCAAATAATAATACTGGAGATTTAGATAATGATACAATAAAATTCATCTATGACTGGTATGTAAACAATGAATCAATGGCAGTTCTTAACATGCCATTTGAAGCAGTAAACAACGGTTCAGAAATGAATTTCTCAAAAGATTATTCTGATAATGAGAATCATGGTTCAACAAGTTTTAATTCTAATGTATTTGAACCAGGGAGTGGTTGGAATAGAACTGGTGGACATGATGGTTTTGGTGCTTATGAGTTTGATGGTGATGGGGATTACGTCTCAGTAGGTGATTTAGGGAATTATTCAGAAGTATCAATTACATTTTGGATGAAAGGAAATGATGTTGCTGAAAATACAGAAGACCATGGTCTTGTATCTAGTGATGGCTGGGAAGAGGGTGTCTTCCACATACCTGTAAGAAACTCTGTGATAGATATTTATCTCCATGCAGGTGGGACAGAAAGAGGCAGGCTAACCAGTTCAACTCTAATGGACAATACATGGTATCATGTTGTAGTTACAGGAGATGTTGTGAGTGATGAAATCTATCTCTATCTAAATGGAATCCTAGATGACTACAATGATACATTCACAGTAGACACTGACTTCAAATTAATTTCTCAGATCATAGGCGCAGAAGAAACAGATTCCTTGAGTAGGTATTTCGACGGAACAATAGACGAAGTTTTAATCTTCAACAGAAGTTTAAGCGCAGAACAAATAAAAGAATTATATAATAATAGAACACAAACAATCAAATCACAAGAAACAGTAAAAAGACAATACTGGAAAGCAGAAGTAACTGCTAATGATGGTTATGGAGATTCAATTGAGTATAATACAAGTGAATTATGGATTGATGATGTTACTTTGATAGTTTCAAATCAAGCTCCAACTAATTACTTTAACTCTTCAACAAGTTCAGTAAACTTCACATATAATGTAAGTGATGGAGATTCAACTAATGGTGTAAGAAATTGTTCACTTTGGTTATTCAAAGCAGGTTCATGGCAAAGAAATTTAACAAAGACAGATTATATTCCAGGTGATGAAACAAACTTAACGTTCAATATAACAATACAAGATATTTCTTTAAACTGGACAATAGGTTGTTGGGATAAAGATAATGAGCAGACTAATTCAAGTTCCTGGAATCTAACTGTAGATACTACAGCACCACTGGTAGATTCTTTGTGGCCTAATAATGAAACAACCTACTCTTGCAGTTTTGATGATGTTAATTTTACATATAATACTACAGACAGCATAACTAGCATTAAAAATTGCTCATTATATTTAGGTTATAATTCAGTAAATGCTAATCAAAGAAATCTAAGTGATTTAGTAATAGAAGAAACAGTTAATCAAACATTTAATATTTCAATTACACCAAATGGTACATGGATATATTGGAAAATAGGGTGTTATAATGATGCTATACTACAAACAAATTCAAGTTTAAGAAGAATAAAATCAAGTACTTATTGCCCTCAAGCACTAGATGTAGAGCATCCTGGAAGTTCATCTGGTATGGGTTCA